>NZ_ASRY01000300.1 GCF_000520815.1 Paenibacillus maysiensis
AAGGTAGGGCGGTTCATCGCCCTGTGGCCTTCGGTGGAAGGACATGTGCAAATTTCCGATCCGGCGTCCTATACCGCGATTGAAAATAAAATGACCGAGACTTCCGGTTATCTGCTGTCTTCTCCACCGAACACAGTCAAAGCCATCCAGACCCTTGATCAGATGCTGGAAAGGCTCCGTCCGTTGACGGAAGAACGTTCCTACACCGCTTGGGATGCGGCACTGATTTTGCTGCGTGAGGGGCTGGAAGCCATTCTCGTGCTCGCGGCTCTGCTGGCGTATGCCAAAAAAAGCGGCGAGGCTGTGGCTGGTCGCTGGATATGGGCCGGTGCCGGAACAGGGCTGGTACTGAGCGGAATCCTGGCAGTGCTGTTCACCACACTGGTCGCGGCCGCCGCATCGGGCAGCATGCGTGAGCTGCTGGAGGGTGTGACTGGACTGGTAGCGGTCGTACTTATGCTGACTGTTGGTAGCTGGCTACATTCCAAATCCAATGCTGCCGCATGGAACCGCTTTGTCGAGAACAGTGTAGACAGCGCGCTGGCGCGTGGTAGCCTGTGGTCGCTGTTCGCAGTTTCTGCGCTCGCGATTCTGCGTGAAGGCGCCGAGACCGCTATCTTTTATATCGGTATGGCCCCGGCCATCGAAACCTCTCAATTGCTGATTGGTATTGGCTCGGCAACTGTCATACTGGTTGTGCTGGCATTTGCGATCATCAAGTTTAGCGTACGATTGCCGATTCGCGCCTTTTTCCTGACGGCCACTGTACTGATTTACTATCTCGTATTCCGGTTTCTGGGCGAAAGTATTCACTCACTTCAAGTGGCTGGCAAGCTTCAGGGGCACACGGCCTCTTCGTTGCCATCCATTAGCTGGCTGGGCATGTATCCTACTTGGGAAACGTTTATCCCACAGGTCGCTGTGCTGATCTTCATGGTATGGCAGCTTGTACGTCAGGAAATGCGCAGCTCCAAGCAGCGTTAAAGTTCAAACTGCAACACATACAATGCAAAAATAACGAAAAAAAACGTCAAAACTCAGGTCCGATCTCTATCGGCTCCAACGGTTTTGGCGTTTTTTTAGTCACGAGAAGCGAGTGCTGACTTTTACGATCAGAAAATATCCTCCAGCAAAGGGATCATACGCTGGTGATGGAGCAAGTCTGTACGGTCACCGCGCTCACGAATCACGTGTAACACACCGCGAAAATCCAGCAGCTCCGCCGGCGTAGCATGTCCCAGAAAATGCACCGGACTATAGCTTAGTCCATAAGCTCCTGCATTCGGAATGACAATATAATCACCCTCCTGAATCGGAGGAAGCTGCGCTTTTTTCACAAGACAATCCTCGGGTGTACAAAGCGGTCCGACAATGCTCACGGTTTCCAGATCCACGGTTGCTTCTGGCGGAAGCTCCCCTATCCGGTCTGCGGCCTTCCCTAATTCTAGCTCGACAGCAGCAGCCTCTTGAGCAGGTCCATCCCCCTGCCCTATCTGAATCGCCACTTCCTGTCCCTCCCCTTGCCCACGCATAATTCGCACCGGGTAGTTGTCCCTAATCCGGCGTCCTCGAAAGGCAGCCGAGGCATAATGGTTCATACCGCCATCAGCCACGACGAACTTCTCTCCCTTGGATTCCTTCATATACAACGCCCGACAGACGTACATACCCGCCTGAGCAACCAGATATCTGCCGCTTTCGATGATCAGCGTAACCCCTGGCAGACGGGATCGAGTCTGCTCTGCCATCGCGTTCAGTCCGTCGATCACTTGCCCCATATCCAACGGCTGCTCATGAGTAAAATAAGGAACGCCAAACCCGCCGCCCAAATTTACCGTCTGCATCGTCACACCATACTGATCCTGTATGCGTTCTGCCAATTGAAGGGTATTCGCGAATGAAGCTAAAATCTGATCCGCTTTCAGCATTTGCGTACCTGTATACACCTGAATGCCCTGGAAATATACATGTGGACAATCTTCCAGCACCGTAAAAAAGTGATCCAACTGCCCCTCGTCCACACCAAAGGGACGAGGAATGCCGCCCATTTTGATCGTCGATCCCGACAAATCGTTATCGGGATTCACACGAACCGCAGCGCGGACAAACAAGCCTGCTTGGGCGGCAATGTCCTCCAGCAAGCGCAGCTCCCGCACCGACTCGACATGAATGCAGCCGATCCCACAGGCTA
>NZ_ASRY01000301.1 GCF_000520815.1 Paenibacillus maysiensis
TCGCAAAGGCCGTTCGTCGTTGCTCTTCCAATCCGCAAGCTCGTCGGCCACCGTTATTTCATCCGCTTTCCACGGAGCCAGCGGATTCAGCGGCAAACAATGGAGCGTGGGGGCCAACTGGCCATGTTGCATTTGCAAAAGAACCTTGGTTATTTGGGACATCGCCGAGGCAGACTCCAAGTGGCCGATATTGCCTTTAATCGACCCGACGCGGCACGGACCGTCTGAGCGCTTTATATTGCCGAACACTTCGGAAATCGCCTGCATTTCGGCGGCATCGGCCATTCCGGCGCCTGCCGCAGCCGCTTCAATATAACTGATGGAGGAAGCCTCCACGCCTGCGTTATTCAATGCTTTTCGCATCGAAGCAGCCATCGCAGAAGCGTTCGGCGCACCGAATCGCATTGTCCGTCCGGTGTGGCCGATGAACGTCCCTTTAATCACACCGAGAATGTTGTCTCGGTCCCGCTCCGCGTCTTCCACCGGCCGGATCAGCATGACTCCGACACCCTCGCCGGCTAGCCAGCCTGAGGCTTGGGCACTGAAAGGTCGGCTCTCGCCGTCCTTAGACAAAAAGTCGATGCTCCTCAAAAGAAGCTCATGATACTCATCCGTCATCAAATTGACGCCGCCGACGAGAGCGGCATCGCATTCGCCCCGCTTGATGCTTTCGCAGGCAAGATGAATCGACGTAGCCGCCGAAGAACAGGATGTATTGACCGCTACGCTGGGGCCATCCAAATTAAAGTAATAGGAAACTCGGTTGGCAATAGACGAGTGGAAGGCCATCGGCTGCTCCATCGGAGAATCGCCGCCGGGGCCGCTGACCCAGTTCTGGTAATCACTCCACATCGCGCCCATAAATACGCCTACAGAACCGGCTGTCCGCGACAATCCTTCCGCTGTATAGCCCGCATGGCTCAAACAATCCCAGGCCGCTTCCAGAACGAGCCGTTCCTGCGGATCCATCGTACGCGCTTCTCCGGGAGAGATATGGAACAACAGGCTGTCGAAGCAATCAATATGCTCCAGATACCCGCCTTTGCTGCCATTGTACGGAGCGGCAGGACGGGAGGCTGTCCACAGCTTTCGGCGTTCATCCGGAAGTGGGGATATAGCGCTGGTGCCGTCTCGAAGCAGTTCCCAGTATTCCTCCAGGCTGTGAGCTCCGGGATAGCTGCCGCTGAGGCCAATGATTGCCAGATCGTGCTGAATAAACTTCCGTTTCAAAGCCAACGGCATCCGCTCCGGCGATACCTGGGACAGAGGCTCCAGGCCGGACGGACGGTCCTCCAGACGTTTCCATCCCGCAGGCAGCGCTTGATCCACCTTGCCGCAAGTGAAGCTATGGAGCATCACATCCTTGTCGCCCAGCTTGAATCCTGCACGGACACGCTCAAATTTCAGCCCGCCGATCGGACATACGCCAATGCCGAATTCAGCTTGGCGCTCCATTAACAACTGACCCATGTATCCCGCTTCCAGCAAAGCATAATACAGGCTTTCTCCCTTGAAGACCGGCTCCAGATCGCCCAGCCGGCCGATCATAAACAAATTGAACGCTGAGGATTGGAAATGCTTGCGGTTGAACGGTGTGTGAATCTGCTTGACGAATCCTCCGGTCGCTGAAGACAATCTTACCAGCGAGTGCGCAGCGGCGTCGTAACGGTAAATGCCTTCCTCCAGATTCTCGATACCGCCTTCCTTGGCGTAGAGATATATGCTTATCGCGCGAATTCCGGCGGCATCTTCAGACAAATACCTGTCCGTTCCTTCCGCCGTCTGCGGTCTAAACAGCGTCAGCAGCTTTCCAAGCCGCTCCAGCGGCACCGGACCGCTCTGGTAGTTCCGTTGGCAAGCACGCATCTCATAGCGTCCATTGGCCGATGGCATACGCTCCAAGGGTACTGTCGCTTCCTCCGCGATTTCCCGGAGATGCAGCCGTTTCGCCATAAATCTAAAGTGTTCCTTCGGGCTCATGATTTGCAGTTGATCCCACTGCGAAATCGACTCAATATCGAGACATTCGGCGTACGCGCCTTCGTTGGCGGCATCTGTAAAATGCGTCGTAGAAGTTTCACCCGTTTCCCGCAAGTATTCAGCCAGCGTCTGCATCTGTCCGCCGTCTACCGCAGGGTCCGGCACACCGCCCAATATACAATGCAGGAAACGGTGGCCCTGATTCAGGTGCATACCTTCGCGTATTGCGCCGAAATCGAGGCCTGTCGCCGGATAAACGCCCAGTCCGCAATCTTCCTGTCTGCTTACCAGCAGTTGGGCCATGTACCCCGCCTCCACCGTTGCGAGCACCTGACTGCCCATCTGATAAATCGGCACAATGGCATCCATCTGCGCAATAAAAAACAATGCAAATCCGGCCGTATCGACCACAGTCCGATCGCGGGGCATAAATGCCGTCCGTTCCAGCTCAAAACGGCCATTAATCAGAGCCAGCACATGTCGCTCGGGATGAAAGTAGTAGAGGCCGCCCTGCAGGCCCTCCACTGCTTGTTCTTTAACGAAAATATAGGTCTGAATGGCATTCAGACCTCCCGCTGACGGATAATGGTATTTATACTTGCCGCCGTCCGCTTCCTCATGCGCTCCCAGCCAGGATATCATCCTGCTGAAAGACCGGAACGGAATCTTGCTGCTGACAAACCGCCACGCCGTTTCCCCCTGGCTGTATGCCGATGGGCTAAAGGACGCGAGGGAGAGTTCCGTAATTGCACCGTTATCTGCAGTGCCCGTCGTATTTAGTGTTTGCGTTTCCTGAATCTCAACTTCGGCGGCATGTATCCGCGGCAGTTCCCCCTCCCCGTGTCCGGGAGCAATCCGCTGCGCGACATAAGCCGATACCGCTGCAAGGTTAGGCTCATTCAAAAAGAGATCGACAGGAACCGCAACGCCATACCTCCCCTGGATGTTCTCCACGATTTGCACCATTGTCAACGAAGTTGCACCTTGATCGAACAAGTCATCCCTGGGAAGGATTTCTTTCAAATTCAGCGCATCGGCTAAATAAGCCGTCAATTCGCGAAGCACCTTACTTTCGGGAGTTTCGGCAGGCGCACGCCCCACCGATGGACCCGGACATAAGGACGGAGCAGCCATGCTGCCTGTAGCTCCGTCAATTTCCCCACGGTTATGCTCCTGCGGCGATTTGTTTGGGAAGTTGCCGGTTCGGGAAATGTATCCCGCTATGGCCGCCACAGTAGGTTCATCAAGAAAGATTTCGACCGGTACAGCTATCCCATACTGCCGGTTTAGATTTTCTCCCACCTGAACCATCGTCAGCGAAGTAGCCCCATTTTCGAACAAATCATCGTCTGCCCTCAATTGATCCGTTTTCAGCAACTGCTTCATCTCTTCCAGCAGTCCGGCCGTAATGTCTGCCAGCCAGGCTGCGCCATCAACAGTGGCTTCGGCATGCCGTGCAGAAGATTCGGCGGGAAAATCAGAAGTATCGACAGGCCAAGGCAACGCTTTGCGATCCAATTTCCCGTGGGCCGTTACCGGCAACGCCTTCAAATATACGATCCGGTTTGGCACCATATAATCGGGCAGCTTGCTTTTGGCAAATAACCGGATCTCTTTGACATCAGGCCATAACCCGCAGGGCTCAACATAAGCGATCAGTTTGGGATCACCGCTTTCTTCGTCCCTGACCATGGCGACGACATCCGCGACCGCGTCATGCTGCCGCATTACCGCTTCGATCTCGCCCAGCTCTACCCGGTTGCCGCGAAGTTTAACCTGAAAGTCGATCCGGCCCAAATATTCCACCATGCCGTCAGCCAGATAACGCACGTGGTCTCCGGTCTTATAAATTCTGGCCCCCTCTACTCCGCTGAAAGGATCGGAGATAAAGGAAGCTGCAGTCAATTCCCGCTGGTTCAGGTAGCCCTTGGCCAGCCCGATCCCGCCGATATACAGTTCGCCTTCCGCCGCCGGCCTAAGGGCATGATCCAGAATATGTAGCTCAATATTGTCGATCGGGCGGCCGATCGGAACTTTGCGGTCCTCCCGCTCCTCACACTCCCAATACGTAACATCGATTGCCGCTTCAGTTGGACCGTACAAATTATGCAATCGTGCACAGAGTTTTTGCTTGAAAGCAGCTACCAACTCAAAAGGAAGCGCCTCCCCGCTTGTGAATACATGCCGCAGTGTGCGGCAATGCAGCACGCCGGAATTCTGTAAGAAAAAGTGCAGCATGGATGGAACGAAATGACATACCGTTAACTGTTCCTGCTGAATCAGCCGTACCAGATAATCGCTGTCTTTGTGACCATCCGGTTTGGCCAGCACAAGACAGGCTCCGGAAAGCAGCGGCCAGAAAAATTCCCACACCGACACATCAAATGTGAATGGAGTTTTTTGCAGCACCCGATCTCCGTCGTTCAGCCTGTATTGCCGCTGCATCCACAGCAGTCGGTTGCAGACTGCCCGGTGCGGTAGCATACATCCCTTCGGCTTGCCGGTGGAACCGGATGTGTAAATGACATAAGCCAGATTGCCGGGAGCCGCCAGGCCGTCCGGATTATCCCCACGTTCATCTTCCATGCTGTTCCATTCACTGTCCAGGCAAACCACTGTGCCGTTAAACCCGCTCAGCTTATGCGCATGTTTATCCTGGGTGAAGACAACGCTTACCCCGGCGTCCTCCAGCATAAATGCCAGCCGTTCTCCCGGAGATTCGCAATCTAGCGGCAGATAAGCCCCTCCCGCTTTCAATATTCCGAGCAGCGCAACTACCATCTCCGGAGAACGCTCCATGAAGACGCCTACGATGCTATCGGGACCAACACCAATGTCCCGCAGATACCAAGCGGTACGGTTCGCCCGTTCATTCAGTTCGGCGAAGGAGAGTGTCTGCCCGTTAAAAAGAAGTGCCGTGGCACAGGGAGTTCGTTGCACCTGCTCCTCGACCAGTTCATGCAAGCACCGCTTCTCTGACTGTTCATCTGCTTGCAGCATGTTCATCGTATCACATACCTTTCGTCGTTATGGCCATGGCCGCGAACAACATAATCCATAGATTTTTCCTGGACCAGCTCGTTCCAGCCGAATTCATCCCATGAATATCCGTTTGAGGAGGCAAGCGCCTCTAGGGTGGACACATATCTGGAAAACATCTCCTTGATCATCCGCTCAGGATACACGCCTCTCAGCACATCCCACTGAAAGTAAAGCTTGCCGCCGCGCTCTTCGGCGATATGGTCCAGATAAACCTGCGGTGTTTTGGTGATGGTATCCAATTTCTTGAAATTCTCCGGCCAAACGAGTCCGCCTTGCGGCAGCAGATTGGTGAAGACTACCGGAAACAGCGGTCCTCTCTCCCCTCCTCTGCGCATTGCAGCTTTGCGCAACCCTTTCAGCCCGCTCACTGCCATATGCGATAAGTCCGCTTGAACAGTTTCTCCGCAGCGTCTAACATTATCTGCGAAGCTTCCGGAGCCGGTGCCGAAGGACACCCAGCTCATGGCGGTAAAATCACCGACCGTCTCATACATATGTGGATGGAGCGGGAGACGGTCCCAGCATGGTATGGAAATTGTAAAGGGCTCATGCTTCAACTGGGCTGCAAGGGTTCCGGCAAAGGCGGTCAGCAGTACCATTCCCGGTTCCATTCCGCGCTTGCCGGCGCGCTCTTTCAACGTATGCCAGGAGTAAAGGACGCCATGATACTGTACATAATCTAGTTGACCACCTGCTGTGCTTCCCGCTGTCGAGAGCAGCTTAGGTCCGGGGGGCAATGCAGCAAACTTACTTTCCCAATATCTCATGCTTTGGGCATAGCTTTCGGTTTTTTTATAAATTTGCAATGACATGACATAATCGCGAAACAGCCCAGCGGTCGGCGAAGGCTCTGTGCCGGATTGCTCGTACCCGTTAAGCCATTGGGCAAGGAGCAGTTGAATACTGTAGCCGTCCGCAATCAACATGTCGATGCTGAAGTGAATCCGGTAACGCCCCCCGGGCAGCACCGACACCCGGAGCTCAAAGTAAGGCCAAACATTCAGATCAAACACCCTGTCGAGCATTAGCTGCTTCGTCAATTGAAGCGCTTTTTCCGCTTCCGCCTCGCTTTGAGCTGACAGGTCGCTCCATTCGATCCGATATTCGGGCGGATGCTCCAGCAATTGCTGGACACCATCCGGGCGGATCACGGTCGCAAGCATTGGATGAAGCCGCACCAGACATTTCCAGGCCTCTCCCAGTTTGTCCCGGTCGAGTTGCTCCGCTTCAATTTCCTGATAGAACTGGCAGCTGCTGTTGCCGCCAGACATATATGCGCTGCGTCCGAATACGTAAGCCTGCTGCTGATCCGTTAGCGGAAACGGCTTGTAAAGGTCCTGGGGATTGCTTTCGAATGTTAGGCCCTCCGGGATTTCGAATACCCGGCGGGGGCTGTCATCCGGTATTGCCGGCGTTACTGTTCCTGTGTTAGACGCTAGAGGCAAGTGCTCCCGCCGTTCCCCCTTCGCTGCATACTCCGTAAGCATGGATTCTTTCCATATATCCTCTGCAGAGGCAAGCTTGCCCAACAGAGCGCAATATTCTCCGAACATCGTCTGCATAGTGCCTTCCTGGAACATTCCCTCAGCCACATCCCAATTCAGCACCAGATCTCCATCCCTTTCCAAAACCTGATGATCCAGGTACACTTGCGGCGTTTGTGTGACCATATAGCTGACCTGGTCAAAAAAGCTGCTCTCGCCAGTTGCAGTCCCACTGTTGATAAGCGATGTAAACACTACGGGCAAGGATGACATTCCGGACATCCGGTTGCTGACCTTCAGCTCTCGGAGCGCGCGGACACCGCTGACGCTGCTATGGTCGAGAGCCGCCCACAATTGCGCCTGATGGCTGAGCAGACGGTCGATAAACGCCTCTCCTCCGTCCTCCTCAATGATGAACAGGCTTGAAGAAAGAAACGGACCCAGCACTTGATCAAGCTGTGGATGAATCGGAACACGGTTCATCAGCGTAAGGATCAGCGTAAAAGTGCTCTGTTTGCTCCAAGCGCGGAGAATTTCGGTAAATGCTCCAAGGAGCACGATGGTTGGAGACACTCCGCCGCTGTCCGCTTTGCGCTTGAGCCGATCCCATTGCTCTCCGGGCAGAATGGAAGTAAGCCTGGTTCTCTGGTATCGATCCATTCCGCTTAATTCAAGATTGCTGCGCGTGGGGAAAAGTGGACCATAAGGCATGTCGTGCAGCTTATTCTCCCAGAAATCCAAATCTTTGCGGTGGCGCAGCGAGCCTTCAAACGCTTTAATCGCTGCAATGTAGTCGCGAAAGCTTATCTCCAGCCCAGGTAAAACGCCAGCGCCCCGTTCATAGAGATGCTTCCACTGCTGCAAGAGCATAATTAAGCCACTTGCGTCGATGATAAATTCATCAATACTGAAGTGAACGAGATAACGCTGGTCCGGGCACAGGCTGATCCGGATATCGAACAACGGCCACTGGCCGGTCTCGTATACCTTGTGAGACATAACGTTCCGTGTCTTCGCAAGAGCTTCTTCCCGGGCCGGTGCACTTTTTCTCCGTAAATCTGCGGCTTTTATGGTATAAGAGGGCACCTCCTCAAGCACTTGCTGCCTTCCCTCCGGTAGAATTACACAACGAAGCATATCGTGATGGGCCACCAGCGCTTTCCACGCCTTTCCCAGCCAGTAAATGTCCAGATCCGCCGCTTCCCACTCCAAATAAATATGGCAACCAGCGGGATCGCCGCCGATTTTCAGCTTGCGTCCCGTCAGGAATGATTCCTGCATGTCGGTAAGCGGAAACGGTTCATATCTTTTCTCGGGATCTGGCACCAGCACAGGGAGGAGCGCCCTTTCATTGGCAGACTCGCTCCGTTCGGCACCTGCATGCGCAGCATCTATACCCGGTAAAAGCTTTTCGGCATCCACGCTGACAAGCCAATGACGAACGCTCTCTTCAAGCTGTTCCACGGTCTGCCGTTCATTTAATGCAGCCAGCGGCACTTCCAAACGGCAGGCCTCTGCAATCCTGAAGCGCAGGGTGACCGCCTGTATCGAGCTGTAACCCGCTGATGACAGCGGCTTGCGAACCGAAAGTTCTGCCGGCGGGATGCCTAGCACTTCACCGATGAGTCCCCGAATATCAGGCAAGCCTTGTATTTCCAGAACAGCTTGGCTTGGTGAATCGACAGGAACAAAAGCGTTTGTCCGCTCCGCACGCTCTGCGGCATCCGACCCAATCCAGAAGCGGCCCTTCTCAAACGGATAGGCTGGGAGCGATATTTTATGGACAAACCGTCCTTCATGCAGCCGATTCCATGGCAAACTGCCCCCTTTGGCCCAATAAAGCGCCAGCTTCTCATATTGGCGGTCTCCGAGCAGGGTGTGCAAAATAGTGTCTCCGATTCTTCCGGACAGCAGACTACGCAATTCGGTGTCCCCTTCCGACAACTCGCCGGTATACAGCGGAACAGTATTGTCCTGCTCTTCCCCACCTGCTCCGGCCAATATCAGATAGTTCCGCAGTCCTGCCAAAAGTTCATCTCTGCTTTGAACCACCAATGCGAGCCGGCTGTCCATTTCTTTCCGGCCCACCTGCAGAGTATACGCCAGGTCGGCAAGCACAAGCGGTTCCCGCGCTTCCACATACTTCAGGAGCTGGGCTGCGGAAGCTTGCAGCTGGTTGCGGGTCATCGCCGACAGCACGACCAGTTGCGGCTCTGACTTCGGGGAATCGGCTGCCGGAACCGGAATGTACTCCTCCAATACGGTATGGGCGTTGACTCCGCTGAACCCATAACTGCTAATGCTCGCCCGGCGCGGCCGGCGGTTTCCAGCGTCATCGTACGTAGGCAGCCACTGCCGGTTCTCGGACGCGATCCGGAGGCGGCTTCCTTTCAGTGAGATATTCCCATTCAGCTCCGTAAATTGGGCGATGCCGGGTATCACCCCATGCTGCATCGCCATCAACACCTTGAATAATTCCGACATGCCCGAAGCCACCTCGCCGTGACCAATGTTAGGCTTCAAGCTACTGATATAGCAGAACCGCTCGGCGTCCCCCTCCGGTGCCGGAGCGCCGAATTCGCCGGCCAGCTCCTTATAACCCGATTTCAATGCACTGATCTCAATGCCGTCCCCCAGCGGAGAACCGATGCCGTGGGCTTCCATATAGGACACCGTGGCCGGGTCAATTCCGGCAGCCTGGTAGGCTTGAAGCATCGCAGACTTCATTCCGGCTGCACTTGGTGCGGTTAGCGACATACTGCGTCCTCCGTGCGCTACCCCGGTGCCCTTGACTACAGCATAAATATGATCATGGTCCGACAGTGCGAGGCTCAGCGGTTTGACTACCATCGCGCCAACGGCTTCACTGCGCACATAGCCGTCAGCCCCTTCTTGAAACGACATAGATCTGCCTGTGGGGCTCAGGTATCCCATTGCTTCGAACCCGATGAAGCTGTCCGGAGCAATCAGCAAATTAACCGCTCCCACTACCGCCTGGTCACATTCACCACGGCGAATGCTTTCCACTGCACGATGAAGGGCGACAAATGTTGATGAACACGCCGTTTCTATAATTTCGCTGGGGCCCCGCAGATCGAAGGCGAATGAAATCCGATTGGCAATCATCGACGGAACAACAGTCGTCATGGCGAGCGATTCATGGTAAGGAATATTCTGATACTCGGTCGGCCCTGCAGCTACGAACACGCCGGTTGAACGCTGAGACAGCGCATCCGCCGACATTCCCGCATCCTCCAAGGCATGCCACACTTCCATCAGCAGCAGTCTTTGCTGTGGATCCATAAGCTCCGCTTCGCGGGGGGAGATGCCGAAGAAGAATGGGTCGAAGCGGTCAACCCCATCAATAAATCCGCCCCAGCGCTTGCCCCCCGCCTGCTTAGCCGCACTGTCGCCAATACGCCATTTCCGGCGGTCTTCCGGCACCTCGGTTACGCATATTTTGCCTTGCAGCAAGTTATTCCAGAACGACTCCAGGTTGTCCGCCATTGGAAATTTGCCGCTGATACCGACAATCGCTATTCCTTCCGCCTGGGCAGGCTTCCGTGCAACTATAGCGGGGTCTATACCGGAGTGATCGGGCAATCGGCAGGACTCAATTTGATTCGTAACCGGCACCTGTACTACATAGCTTTCGGGTGTTCCGGTTGCCCGCCCAGTGTCCTCCTTACCGCGCAAAAATACTGTAAATGCCGAAGGATAATTGTGGACTAGATATTCGGCCAGTGCACGGATGGTTGTATATTCAAAAAAGATCGTTGGCGTCAAATCCAGTTTGTACGCCTTGTTCAACTTATTCGCCATTTCCGTAAATGTAATGGAATCAAATCCGTATTTGGTAAATTCGCTGTCCTCACGGATTTGCTCCGGACGGATCTTCAACTGCCGAGATACGGCTGAAGCCAGTTCCTTTTCCACAAGCTCATGGATCTGTGCGTCTGGTAAGGCAACCGCAGAACCGGCATCCATCACGTCAACAGGTACTGGCGCAAGCAGCCTCTCCTGAATCCGCGCAGCATCTCCGCCCATGGCCATGATCTGGGTTTTACCCGAGCCGTAGCATCGGTAAAACGTACGGATCCCTGTCTCCGTCTGTATGGGAACCATCCCCCAGCGGAGCAGCAATTGATCCTCGGCCGCTTCATTTACCCGCATGCCGCCTTCCTTCCATAACGGCCAATTGACCGCCAAGGTCCGGCCGTTACGGCGGTCTTCGGCCGCAAGCGCATCGCGGTAAAGCGCATAGGCATCCATAAATGCATTTGCCGCAGCATAATCGGCTTGTCCTATATTCCCCAAACTTCCGGCCACCGAAGAAGCTATATAAAAGAAGTCAAGCGGCAACCGGCTGCTGGCCTGATCAAGATGAACGAGACCGGCAACCTTCGGTGCCATCACCCCGCGCATTTGCTGCCCCGTCTTGTTGATGATCAGACCGTCATGGAGTACGCCAGCGCCGTGAAAAATGCCGTGAAGCCCGCCAAATTCTCCCACAATATCTGCAATCAGTCCGTCGACGGCCATACAGTCAGCTACATCAACTGTCCGGTATACCGCCTGTGCGCCTAGCTTCCGCAGTTCCTCCAGCATGGCATGCTTGCCGGCATCCATCGGTGATCTTCCGATCAATATCAGGCAGGGGCTGTTCACTTGATGCGCAATTTCTGCAGCGAATATCCGGCCCAAACCTCCGGCGCCGCCTGTAATCAAATAAATCCCGTGGTGACGCCAAGGCATACGTTCGGGAACCTCATGCGCCGTCTGCTCCCAGCCGGCCACATGCCTCACTCCGCTTTGGTAGCAGATGTGGAAGTCGCCGGGATGACGGCTATCCGTATTCAGCTTATCGGCTATACTTGTGGCCGATTCACCGTGATCAACCTCAATCAGTTGGCAGAGGAGATTCGGGTGCTCCACCCGGACCGTACGAAGCAGACCAGCCAGTCCTGCAAACACTCCCCCTTCCCCACGGTTAACCGTAACGAGCTGCAACAGCAATTTTCCGTTCCGTTTCTCTGCCATAGCGCCTTTCACCTGCTCCAGCAGGTCTATCGCATATCTCATGTACCGTTCCGCCACATTGCCAACATCTTCTCGCAAAACACAGCAATCGACACCGGAGAGCAGCGATGCAAGCGTCTCGTGTTCCACTCCGTTGGGCTCACAAAAGAAGGCCATCCGCCGGGCATAGGGAATAGTCTGATTTGCCGCCTCCGCCCGTCGTTCCCGCCAGACGGGATGCAGCAGCAGCGGTTGGCTGCCGGAAGAATGTTCCTGTGACGACGCCTCGCCTTCCAATACACGCGTCGAGAATCCTTTCATCCGCACACACAGCAACCCCGATTCATCAAACAGATCGATATCTAGCTTCTCCACCTTGTCACCGGCGTTGCTTCCCTCGCTGTAGCGAATAGCTGCCCACATTGCGGCAGAGCATGGGGCATAAATTACCAGCTCTTGCAAGGCAAAAGGCAGGGCCAGCTTCATTGCGGCTTCGTTTAGGCGCAGGCCCACAGATGCTTGAAGCGCTGCGTCCATCATGCTTGGATGAAGGACATATGCATTCTCGGTACCGGCAAGCGCCTGCGGCAGAGCAAGCTTGGCCAGTACATGCCCGTCTCCGAGATAAATCGCCTCCACGCCCCGGTGGCTCGGGCCGTAATCAATGCCCATCGCTGCATATAGCGCATAGCACTGTTCCGCGCCAAGCAGGTCGCGGTTGCATTCGCCGCGCAGCACATGCAGGTTTACCGGTGTAGGAGCAGGCGCAGCAGTGAATGCCGCTTTTCCCTGCGCGTGCACAACCGGGTCCGCCCCATGTTCTTCGGCCTGACTGTATACATGGAACAAAATCTCGCCGGTGTTCTCCATCGATAGCCCGATATTCACTTGAAGAGGCGCTCCCGCTGAAACAATCGCCCGCGGCCACACCGTCTGCCTGATTACAATACTCTTCTGGTCTGTACCTGAATCCCCGGCGGACAATTCGGCGGCCACACGCACCATTTCCAGGCATGCTACGCCGGGCATAACCCGCTTTCCTTTCACGACGTGATCCGCCAGGAAAAACTCGTCGCCCGTGAATATCGAGCGGTACCGTTGTTCTTTGATGGTTGACACATTTTCCTGCAAAAGAGGATGAATCGCGCTTGAAGAAAGCTGCCGGGCCGTGGACTCCGCCTTCCCGTGAACCGGAAACCAATAACGTTCCTTGCTGAACGGGTACGGCGGCAGCGGAATGCGGCGGCAGCCTGC
>NZ_ASRY01000302.1 GCF_000520815.1 Paenibacillus maysiensis
AGCATATAAGCATGAAGGGGCGTCCGGCGAGGTTGCTCCGGCCGCCGGATCCTTGATTAATCCGATCGCTCCGGAGGGCACAAGAACTGCAGATCCGGCAGAACGTCTGCAGGAAAAAACGGTCCATTATTTCAAAAAACTGCTGTCGGACATCACAAAACTGCCGGCAGAACGGATCGAAGAGAAGGCGCCACTGGAAAAGTACGGCATCGATTCGATCATGGTCATGCAGCTGACGGTGCGGCTGGAGCAGGATTTTGGCCCACTGTCGAAGACGCTGTTCTTCGAATACCAGACGCTGCGCGAACTGTGCGGCTACTTTATG
>NZ_ASRY01000303.1 GCF_000520815.1 Paenibacillus maysiensis
CGGTATCCATCAGACGTTCACCGTTTTCCGTTTTCAGGCTGCCAGCTCCGCCGACTACCAGTATGCGCTCTGCGCCGGAACGCCGGGTTCCTTCCAATAAAGAACGGGTTGCTTCGAGCAATTCTTCCTCGGCTCCAAACTTGGGACCGTAGGCGCTAATAATGGCATCATGTCCTTTCGCCACGGCTGTTACGGAATTGGGATTCAAAATATCCGCTTGAACAACCGTCAAATATTCACTTTGCTCCGTCATACGCTGCGGATCACGCACCGCCGCCGTCACCTGATACTTGCGCTTGATGGCCTCCTTCACCAATGCTTGACCAATGGTTCCTGTTGCTCCAAAAATAATGACTTTCATATGTCCTTGCCTTCTTCCTGTCTATAATTTCCTTACTATTACTTATCCGCTTCGGCCCTTGCTCAAACCCCGCCCGGCTGCCGCCAGTACATCCCTTCCGATCCAGGGCTGGTCAATTGAAAGCCAAATTGCGCATACAAGCGGTCAGCTGGCTTGTCTGCGATCAGCGTCGCAAAGCTACCCGCTGGAACCTCACATTTCAAATAGGCCATAATCTTTTCCATAAGCTTACGCCCGTATCCTTTTCCCTGATGGGAGGGCTTGACTGCAATATCCGTCAACGCTCACCCGGCCCATGCCGATCAATTCCTGCCCGATCCGTAGCGTCAAGGCAAACAGGCTGTTCGGCAGGCCCTTGGTTGCAGCTTCTTCTGTAATCTGCGTCAGACCCGCCTCCTTCCGCAGTGTCCGATACTCTTCAACGGATGGAACGACGTACTCCACGCGAAGCTGCCCGTCCGGGGGATTCGACCTTTTATGATGTTCTGCGGTATTCTCGACATGCTCGTTCATACTGAATCTCCCCTCCCTGCTTATCATCTTGTCTATTTTACCAAAAAATACTCCATATATCTCTGTCAGACGTGACCAAGCCCTTGAAATGCCTGTGTGGTCTGTGCAATAGTGTAGAAAGAACAATGGAAGGAGGGATTGCGGGTGTCCCCGACGGACTTCGCGGCATTGACCGCATATATCTCACCCGGTCTGATTGCCGTCCTGCTGGCATTGTCTTTGCTGGTATGGCTGTATGTTCACAGCGCAGCCCAGCTTCGAAATTCGCGTCAGCAGCGGCTGTATGAATTACAGGAATCGCTACGTATCTACGGACGGTTGGCAGGCTATCTCCAAACCTCCACTCAAAACGGCATAAGCAGCAGTGAAACGCGCCAGCATCAGAATGGACTGATTCATGCCCTTCAGGAAGCGAAGGCTGCTCCCTATTTAACCCCTCACCTTCAGGAACAGGTTCAGGCATCTCTAAGAGAATGTGACGCATTCCGCAGGGAATTGCTTCTCAAATCACTGGAGCGCGAAATGAACAAGCTGATCGACGAACGTCGACTTGTTCTGCTGGAATCGCATGCTCCGGGCTGGGGAACGGCTTTATGGAAGCTGCTGCGTCCCGCTGCCGGGCCTTTGGCGCTGGCGGGTATAGTGTGGCTAATCTCACGGCTGATTGTGGAACTTATGTCGTATAGTACAATCTATAATAGTCTGCCCGAAGCTGTCCCATCTGCATCCTGGCTCATATGGTGTACATGGATGAGATTTGCTTCCGGCTTGATCGCCCTGCTGTACGTATATCGGTTGATGACCCTGCGCAGACAAAATGATCTGGATGTGACGGCATCCCATTTCCCGACAAGCCTGTTGTCGATGGTGATCGCCGCCGTTGCCCTGTTTCAATGGATCGGACCGGAGGCTTCTCCCTACATACTGGTTGTGCAGCTTGCCCTGTTTTTGATCGGCTTCCGACTCACCCAGGGACGCTCACGAAGTGATCGCCCTTATGTCGGTCATCCCGGCTTGATGAAGGCCGATCCTTCTCAGCATCAGGAAATGCACACGGCAGACAAAGACAGAACGTCCGACTCTTCTTTGGCGGAGGAGAATAGCCGTTCCTAAACGTCAAGCGAAGCAGGATCATATATAGCATGAACGTTCAACCGCATACCCTCGCAGGACATCCCGACAGACACCGAATGGTTTTTATGGGGTGTCCTGTTTTTTGAACAATTTTAGGCTTTTTGATAGGTTAAGCTTGTGCCGACAATCAAGGAAAGGGTATATTGTTTATATAAATGTAAATCATATCGTTTTTTATGTATGAATATTGAAAAAAATCCATATATGTTAAACTATCATCAATTGTTGATGTGCGTTAGAATTGGAGGAACTATGCAACTGGACATTTCTGAAAAATCACTTCCCGTATATGAAGCGCTGGCCAGCGAGGTACGGCTGAACATGATTGTTCTGCTTGCGGAGAAGCCTATGAATATACGCGAGCTGGCGGAAGCACTGGGACTAAGCAGTGCCATCATGACCATGCATGTTAAAAAGCTGGAGAGGGCGTCCATTATTTCGACCAAAATGCTGCCCGGACGCGGTGGCGTTCAGAAGGTATGCTCACTGGCTACGGACAAAATTGAAATAGCCATGCCCCGCTATCAGCAGGATGTACGGCAATTTCATCAGACGGAGATTTCCGTCGGGCACTTTACGGATTTTGAAATTCAGCCGACCTGCGGGCTGGCTACCGTCGAGAAAATTATCGGAGAATTCGACGAGCCTCGTTCATTTCTGGACCCTGAGCGCTTCAATTCCAAAATTCTGTGGTTTAGCCAAGGATATATGGATTATAAAGTACCGAATTTCCTCCTGTCCAGCCAAAAGGCCGAGGAGCTGGAAATTTCGATGGAGCTATCGTCCGAGGCCCCTTTTACCAATGACAACTGGCCTTCGGACATTACCTTCTTCCTGAACGATGTGAATCTGGGGACTTGGACCAGCCCGGGAGATTTCGGCGATAACCGGGGAAAATACACACCTGCATGGTGGCCAGATTTTATCAACCAATACGGTCTGCTCAAAAGACTTCGCGTTACGTCTGAGGGTACCTTTATGGACGGCAAGCAAATATCCAATGTGACCTTAAGCCAGGTGCTGATTGATCAGAAGCAATGGAAATTCCGCATTGCCATTCTGGATGATGCCAAGCATGTTGGAGGGGTTACCCTGTTCGGTACTGGCTTCGGTAACTACAATCAGGACATTCTGTTCCGCTTGTACTACAAGCCTGCGGAAAACCATACGAAAACAGCAACGGTAGAAGCTGGCAACAGCAGCAAATAAACTTTCAGACCATTTCCTTCTCAGACCCTAAAACACGGCGCTTTGCTTGCCCCATGCGTTCATGGCAAGCAAAGCGCCGTGTTTTTATTTTTTCATCTTGTTCTAACGTGTCTTTTTTCCATACGCTATGACTGCCGCACAGGTTCAATGCATACAGGTGAAGGAACTTCCAGCACATATCCTGTTCGAGTCAAGCGTCCGTCATCGCCGTGAATAGCAAAGGATACGATATTATTCCCGTCCTGATTCGCGACAACCAGATACCCGGACAGGACGTTGAAGTTACGCGGCGTGCTGCCAAAAGTCTCCACCCATTCAACCGTCTCCAGCTTGCCGCTGTCCAGATCGACATGGTAAAGCACGATGCTGTTATGCCCCCGGTTTGACACGTACAGATAGCGTCCACAAGGCGTAATCCGAATGTCCGCGGCTGTATTTTCCACATCTATGATGCCTTCCGGCAGTGTGGACAAGCTTTGAAGCAATTGAAGCTCCCCGCTGCGTTCGTTGTAGCTAAATACAGCGACAGTATTGTTCAGCTCGTTAGCCACAAAGGCATAGGGACGCGAAGGATGAAAGACCAGATGACGCGGACCGGAACCGGGCGGCAGGTCTGCCTCACGATGGGTCACCAGTTTCCCGTCTTCCGTCAAACGGTATACCACAATCTGATCCAACCCCAGATCACATATCATTGCATACTGTCCTGAAGGATCAGGAATAATCGAATGCGGATGTGCCGCATCCTGACGGTCCTGACGAATACCTGAGCCGGTATGTTGAACCTGCCCCGACATTTCCCCCAACCCGCCAGCTTCCGTCACCGGGAATACCACAGCATTACCGCCTGAATAATTGGAAGCCATTACATACCGTCCATCTGCTGTCACCGAAACATAGCAAGTATGCGCCCCTTCTGTACCTTTTCGATCCAATGGGTGCAGTTCTCCCGTCTGCGCATGTACCTGATACGCGTACAACTCACCTTCCTCTGTTTCACTGGCGGCATACAGCTTCGTTCCATCCGGATGCAGTGCCAGAAATGAAGGCCGCTCGATTCCTTCCACGCCTCCAATGATGCGCAAATCACCGTTTTCCACATGTAAAGCGCATACATAAATACCTCTATCATCGCGAGACGCATAAGTTCCTGTATAAAATAACTGTTCATTCCGCTCTTCCATCGGCTCTCGTCTCCTTTGGGCTGTTGCCCATATTTTATCGAGTTGTATTTCATTCCTGCGTCTTCTTCATAAACTCATCATGCATTATTACCCAAGATTCAGTCGTTTCATTAACGATTTCGCTATGTATACAAAAAATAGTCTCCTTCGGCGCGATCTGTGGTTCACAAGAACAAATCACATTTCACGCCAAAAGAGACTACGTTTACAGGAAAAATAACATTAAACCGCTGTCGTTTGCGTACCTTTGCTGTTCCATTTTACAGCCAGCCCCAAACTAAGAATGAGAATGGCCGCCCCGAAAATGTACGGCAAATTGATATGCACCTCAAACAGCGTACCCGCCAGCGCAGGTCCCAAAATATTACCGATACTCATATAGGCATTGTTCATCCCGGCTGCAACCCCCTGCTCGTCCCCGGCCATTTTGGATAAAGCCGTATTAATGGCTGGTCGCAGCAGCGACGTAGCAGTAAAGAAGATGAGCGATACCCCGAGTACATAATAAAAGTTGCCAGAGAGCAGCATGAGCACAAGTGAAATCGCGGAAAACAGAAAGGAGCCGATAATAACACCCTTTTCGCCAAAACGATTCAACAACGGACTGATCACAACCGCCTGAATCACCGTTCCGACCAGCGCCCCTACCGTAATAATGATGGCAATATCACGCTCATTGTAATGAAACTTGCCTGTCACGAAGAAAGGAAACATCGTTTCAAAATGCGTCAGCCCAAAGGTTAGGGTGAAAATCATAATCAACAGCATGAAGTACGGCTTGCGAAAAGAAAGTGCAAACTGCTTAATGACATTGTCGCGCTTGACTTTGACATTCCGGAATTTCAACTGGTTCTCCATCGACAAGGTTTCAGGCAGCAATATCAACGAAATCAGCGCAGCTACACCCGATACCCCAGCCGAAACGTACAAAGGCGTGCGAATCGAGATATCTGCTAGCAAGCCACCCACGCCAGGGCCGATAACAAACCCAAGAGACATGGCCGCGCCCAACAAACCCATTCCCCGACCGCGATTGTGTACTGTCGTAATGTCGGCGATATAAGCCATCATCGGAGGAATCATAAAGGCAGCCCCTGCGCCTCCGAGCAAACGGGATATATACAGCATCGTCAACGAATGCCCAATGGCAAATAATACTGAAGAAATCGTCATGATCACCAAACCGATAATGATCATTTTTTTGCGTCCGTATTTATCGGACCATTCACCAGCCAACGGTGAAAACAGAAACTGGGTCAAGCCGAACACGGCAACCAGGTAGCCTCCCGTTTCACCAGTGCCTCCCAGGGAACCCATGAATTTGGGGAGGATCGGAATGATGAGGCCAATTCCCAGCATGGCAATAAACATATTAATCATCAAAATGACCAACGGCCCCATTTTCAATTGTGATTCTGACATGTTGCGTGTTGTCCTCCTAAGGTTATTTATTTCGCCTACGAAAATCTTATTTTGCAACTATTAGTTCAAAACTCTCCACTATATTAATAGACCCACGAGCAAATAACAATCATAAATCACACTAAGCAGCTTGCATTTGGCATCGTGAAGCACGTAGATAACTCTTCTGCATATATTATATACAAACATGCGTTCTATATTCAATACACAAAAAAAAAGGCACTGCCCGTATAACATTAGCAGAATCCTGATTTTAAATTTAGCGCAAAGGAGCTTGATCCCAATCTGCTATATGCAATTCATAAAAGTTACCTATCGTGCCACTCGCGCAGACGGATGGTGCTTCGCTTGTACAGCACCATTCCGTCTATTAAGTTTTCCATGTACATTTTTTAGTTCAGCTTACATATTTGACTATAACTACAAGCATTCCATTCTTCTTACTTCCACTTGGCATTTCAATCCACACACTCATATAGAGTGCGACCTTGGATCGTCTGATTGAGTTGGATATTAAGCTTCAGAAGGACGAGTTGTAAATCAGTATAGTATTTCCACTAATTAATTCATAAAAATGGATTTAATAAACATCATTATGATTATTTTGTAATAAAGATTAAAAACATGGAATTTTTTAGTAGAATGAGGTGGTAGTTAAATATAAGGAGGAATAATCTGTGAAGAAGAAACATTTAATTGCATCAGCCTTATCTTTAGGTTTACTAGGAGGGGCTGTTGCCGTACCCAATGCAATTTTTGCGGATTCCGATGCTGTAAGTAATTCCGCAAATCCATCGACTTACGCGACCAAAGATAAGGCGAAAACACCTGGTAATCATGATGTGGGTCTTTTTAAAACAAAAGACCTTTTTAATGTGATCCTTGACGGCAAGTCGCCATTAACAGAGTTCTCCATATCTCCTGGATATGGTCATGTTAAGATGCGTGTAAAAAACAGCACCAAGGCGACGCTTACTTTTACCTTAAAGCATGTCAATAGTGGAGATTATTTACTTACCAAGTATGTGGGTGCTGGTGAAACATTTAATTGGTATAGCACGAATGGGTTTCCAAACGGAATGCGCTCAGGAGACTATGAAATACAGTGGCATGCTAGCGGAGCTTATGTAGACGCCTCAGCATGGGCTATCTCAGCCAATAGCCCAGATGAACTTTAATTAACCAGGCACTCAAACAAACAAAGAAAGCTCCAACCTTTTCCGGTTCGGGGCTTTCTTTGTTTTGTATCTCAAAAGGGCGTAGTTTAAATGAGTCCGGTATCTTTATATTCGTTGGGGGTGGAGATTGTGTAACATGGCGAGAGAACGGAGTCCTGAGCGGGGCAAGGCAAAACAAATGTGGCTGGAGAGCGGCGGGACGATGAAGCTAAAAGACATCGCCGCCGCTCTTTCT
>NZ_ASRY01000304.1 GCF_000520815.1 Paenibacillus maysiensis
TGATTCATGCTTCATACCTCCGAAAACGTAGCGCTAAACCGGATATGAGGTCGATCACAAAATGACAAATGATCGGCGCCCACAGACTACCGGTCTGCACGTATATGTAACCCAAACCGTAACTGCTCAGAAAAACCCAGCCTGTCGGAATCCAATGCCGCAAATACCGGATATGAATGACCGCAAACAAGATACTTGTCCAGTAAGGCCCAAAGCTGTACTGAATCGCCCCTCTGAACAATAGTTCTTCACAGATTGAAACGATGGCTGCTATACATACAATATGCCAGATCGGGCGGTTTTGAAACAGCATCTGGTTAATGCCCCCGTCATCCATAGCATCCTCGGGCATCACCCGCGACAGGAGCAGGTCCACCAGCAGCATAGCCGCAGCCAGTCCCAACCCCCACCATAAAACATGTAAACTGTTCGGCCACGCAAACAGTTCCAGCACATTTCTTTTCTGAAAAATAATCCAGATGGCGCCGACCAACAGGGTCAGCCCCTGGGTTAGATACAAATTGTAAAGCAGCAAGCGGTCATTCAATTCATGAATTTGCGCTCTTTTCCATTTCACTTTAAGCTTTTTCATAGTTAGTTAGTCCTCTGCATAGTCTTCTTAAGCATCATAGCCAAAAAGTCGGACGGATTCAAGAAGACTTAAATCTTAATTTTCCGCATTCTGTAGCTATGTATCTAGCCTGGTGTCCACACCTGTTACTTGTCCTATTGACATGTCCATGTAAGCCATGATACATTATGAAAAAATTATTAGCGACAACAACAATGATGGAGAAAAGGTATTGATTTCGTCCTCAGAGAGCCGGTGCTTGGGTGGAAGCCGGTGGCGAAGTAGCTACTTTCAGCGCTCCTGAGTTATTGCACCGAAGCCTTGGGATGATATCCCGGCATTAGATGCAATCGGCAGAAAACCGTTATCCTTTCGGTCATATTTATGACCGCTGAAGGCAGTCCGTTGCGAAACGGCTGCGAATTAGGGTGGTACCACGATAAACTCTCGTCCCTTACTATGGAGATAGTATGTGATTCGGGAGTTTTTTTGATGCCCGGAAACCGCCAAGCGGTTCTGCATATGACCTTTTTAACCGTCAGTTTGGTGCATAATGCTATTTGATTCCTTTTCTGCGTCAATGCGTTATCACGTTAGTGCTGTCCGCGATCTTCTGTTTTTTCAGAAGCATTTCAAGTTTTTCCACGTTCTTTATGGAATGTATTTCAGTTTGAAGTACATCCTGTCCATAAAAGAAGTTAACTTTGAGGAGGAAACCAAAATGTTTAAAGTGTTAGTATCCGATCCGATCAGCGACCTGGGCATCCAGCAACTGATGGATGCAGACGATGTCACGGTGGACAAGAACACAGGTCTCAGCGAGGACGAATTGGTTCAAATTATTGGTGACTATGATGCACTGCTCGTTCGTAGCCAAACCCGGGTAACCGAACGTATCATGACAGCAGGTAAGAACCTCAAGGTTGTCGGACGTGCCGGTGTCGGAGTGGATAACATCGACCTGGAAGCAGCAACACAACGCGGAATTATCGTCATTAACGCCCCTGACGGCAACACAATTACGACATGTGAGCATACTTTTGCCATGATGATGGCTCTAGCGCGTCATATTCCACAGGCGTATGCTAAAACCATCGGCGGTACATGGGATCGTAAAACGTTCCTCGGTGTTGAGCTTCGTAACAAAACGCTTGGCGTACTCGGTATGGGACGCATCGGCAGCGAGGTAGCCAAACGTGCCAAAGCCTTCGGCATGAGCATTCTCGGCTATGATCCGTTTCTGACGGAAGAGCGCGCTGAGAAGTTGGGCATCAAGCTGGCAAGTGTGGACGAAATTATCCGCAACGCGGATTTCATGACAGTACACACACCATTAACACCGGAAACGAAGCATATGATTGCCCGTCCGCAGTTTGAAGTGATGAAAAAAGGGATGCGTATCATCAACTGTGCCCGCGGCGGCGTTGTCGATGAAATGGCTCTCGTTGAAGCCATTGATGAAGGCATCGTTGCCGGCGCAGCCTTTGACGTATTCGAATCGGAGCCGCCAGCACAGGATCACCCTTTCCTGAGCCATCCGAAAATTATCGTTACACCGCATCTGGGTGCATCCACAGTAGAGGCTCAGGAGAATGTAGCGATCGACGTATCCGAGCAGGTGCTGCACATTTTGCGTGATGAGCCGTTCAAAAATGCGGTCAACATGCCTCCGGTGCCATCCAACGTGATGACGCAATTGCAGCCGTATTTCTCGCTTGGCGAGAAGCTGGGTAGCTTTGCCGCTCAAGTGACAAATCAGGCTGTATGTGAAATCCAGGTGGATTACGCAGGTGATCTGTCTTCTGTAGATACACAGCCGCTGACACGTTATATTTTGAAAGGTGTGCTCAGTCGCCATCTGGGTAGCGATGTTAACATCGTAAACTCGGTTCACCTTGCCAAAACACGCGACATCCATCTTGTCGTGTCTCAGGCTCCGGCTACCAAGGGCTTTACCAACCTGATTACCGTCACGCTCAAAACGCAAAGCGGCGAGGAGCAACGTGTAGCGGGTACCCTACTCGCAGGCTACGGCGAACGTATCGTCCGGTTGAACCAGTTCCCGGTGGACGTGGCACCAGAAGCGCATTTCCTGCTCATCTCCCACAATGACAAACCCGGCATTATTGGCCGTGTCGGCACTCTGCTCGGGGAGAACGGCGTGAATATCGCCTCCATGCAGGTAGGACGTAAAATTGTCGGCGGTGAAGCCATCATGATTCTGACTGTTGATAAAGCCGTTCCTAAAGACGTGCTGGTCCAACTGGTTGGCTTGCCGGAACTGAATACTGCTCAAGAAGTGGTACTCGATTAAGCTGTCAGCAGTGCTGAATAATGTTAACAAGCTTTGCCTAATCAGAGAGGCGTCCGGCGAACCGGGCGTCTTTTTTTATATATCCACGCCCCATATCCGTGACCAGCATTGGACCTACCTGTTCTGAGAAGCTGAATGTTCCACGTTGAACAAGATAAATGTTGATTTTTCAACAAAAAGCACCCTCTTCCGAGGATGCCTGCGAACCGGGGTATATTCTGCTGTTGGCTTATAAGCCCTGTTGCAGAGCCCGACTTTGTTTTTTGGAGATCGGCAGCAAAATAGTGAACTCTGTCCCTTCTCCCAATACGCTGGCAGCAGTGACAGAGCCTCCGTGAGCCTCCACAATATTTTTGACAATCGCAAGCCCCAGCCCGGTTCCTTTGTCCACGCCTCGCACTCTGGCCTTGTCTGCCTTGTAAAAGCGGTCAAAAATATAAGGCAGATCCTCGCTGGCAATGCCCACACCTTCATCCTTAATCCGAATGCGGATCAGCTGATGCCGTTCCCCCAAAATCCGATCGGCACTAATGGTAACACTTTTTCCACCGGGCGTATGCCTGAACGCATTATCCAGCAAATTGGTCAGTACCTGTTCCAATCGGTCTTCATCTGCTTCGGACAGCAGTAAATGCTGGCCTTGCTCATGATAATCGAGCGTCAGCCCCTGTTCCTTTGAGCGCACCGTAAATTTACGATGAACACGCTCGATCAGTTCATTCACATCCACTTCCTGACGATGCATGTCTGTATGACCTGCCTCCATTCGAGCCAGATCAAGCAGATCCTTGACCAGCCTTCCCATACGCAACGATTCATCATGGATGACGCGTACCAGTTCCTCGGATTCTTCCGGTGAGCCAGCCATTCCATCGAGCAAGGCCTCGCTGTAGCCCTGCATCATGGAAAGCGGTGTACGGATTTCATGGGATACATTGGCCACAAAATCGCTCCGCATCTTCTCCAGCTTGACTTCCTCCGTGATGTCTCTGAGCACAGCCACAGCGCCACGAATTACATTATCTGTGTACAACGGTGCCATCTGCACCGACCAGGAGCCCTGTTTTACATGAATATAGTCTCCGACGTCCTCTCCCCTGTCCATAACGGTATGGAACAACGGCAGCAATGGCCCGGGTACAGACACTCCGAATTCCTCCTGGCCGCGCTCTTGCCACTCCAGATATTCCCATCTATCCAGCAGACTTTGCGCAGGCGGATTCGTCAAAATGATTTGTCCGCTTCTGTCGAAGGTCATTACAGCATCAGACATGCTTCTCAGCACGCTGGACAGATGATTCTTCTCCTCATTCAGACTGCGGATCGTCGCCTCCAGCTCCGTAGACATATGATTGAAAGTTTTCGCCAGTTCGCCAATCTCGTCACTCGTTACCAGCGAAAGCCGCGTATCATACCTTCCCTCACGGATCGCATTCGCCGCCTGAATCAACAGTTGCATAGGCTGCGTAATTTTAGTAAAAAGAAACAGAGCAAAAAAAGTCGTCAGTAAAAATCCGACAATGCATGTATAGGTGAACAAATGTTTGATCTCCGTTGATTCATAAGCCGCGAAATTCCTGTTGATGTACGGCAACAAAAAAAGTCCCAGAAAAATAAGCACAGAGCCTACAAGACAAATGATGGTGATCCATAGCTTGCCTACCAGCGATCTCCAGAAGCTCACGTTATTTTGGAACCTCCAGCTTGTAGCCGACGCCCCAAACCGTCGTAATCATAGCGGCTGCCTCCGGCGATACTTTGTTCAGCTTTTCACGAAGCCGTTTGACATGCGTATCCACCGTGCGTAGATCACCAAAAAATTCATAATTCCATACATCTTTCAGCAGCTCTTCGCGCGAAAATACCTTGTCCGGCGATACAGCCAAATAATGCAGCAGCTCGTACTCTTTAGGAGTGAGACTGATTTCGATCCCACCTGCGCTTACGCGGTGAGCATCATGCTCAATAATAAGATTCGGAAAAACAATGCTGTTGCTCGGCACCGTCTCCTTGGTCAAAAAAGCAGTTTCCGACGAACGGCGCAAAATCGCCTTCACCCGATAAATCACCTCACGCGGGCTAAAGGGCTTGACCACATAATCATCGGCCCCGACTTCAAAGCCCTGTACGCGGTTCACTTCCTCACCTTTGGCAGTCAGCATGATCACAGGTGTAGCTTTGGTCTGACGCAGACGTGTGCAAACTTCAATTCCATCCATGCCCGGTAACATCACATCGAGCAGAATAATACTGTAATCGCTTGCAGTCGCTTTTTGAAGTGCAATTTCGCCATCCTCAGCTTCATCAATTTCATATCCTTCTTTTTCCAGGTACATCCGCAGAAGGCGGCGAATGCGTTCTTCATCATCTACAATTAATATGCGGTTGCTATGTTCTGACATATTCCCAGCCCCTTCGCTAAAAAAAGCATTCTCTCTATTTTACTATTTTCCCGTGTCCGGTCAAACCTTACTCTGTTCATTCAGCTCTCTTTACACCAAAAAGGCCGGGGTTATGACCCCCGTCCTGTCCGTTTCTTTTTCGTGTTGTCTGACTGTGCAAGTTGAATGAGACGGTTGATTTCGTCTTTGGTAAGGGGTCTCGTCAGACCACGCTTCAGGTTTTGCAGTAAAAGATCACCGAAGGCAATCCGTTTAAGCTTGATGACCGGATGGGAAATGGCCTCAAACATCCGTCTGACCTGACGGTTTCTGCCTTCATAAATGGTAATCTGGATCACAGACTCCTTGCCGTTCGGGTCCACATCCTTGTATTCTACCTCAGCGGGTGCGGTAATGCCATCCTCCAGCACGATCCCTTTTTTCAGCTTGTCCAGCTCGGTTCCGTGTGGAACGCCTTTGACTGTCGCCACATACGTCTTGGGTACATGATGCTTCGGATGTGTGAGCAGATTGGCGAATTCGCCGTCATTAGTGAGCAACAACAGTCCTTCGGTATCGTAATCAAGACGACCTACTGGATATACGCGTTCCTTAACGCCTTTCAGATAGTCGGACACGATTTTACGGCCCTCCGGATCGGAAGCACTCGTAATTACGCCTTTAGGCTTGTTCATCATTAAGTAGATTTTTTTTTCGGTTTTGATCGGTCTGCCCTTTACCGTAATTATATCCTGATCAGGGTCTGCCTTCGTTCCCAGCTCTGTTACGGTAACCCCGTTCACTTCCACGCTGCCCGCCTGAATAAGCTCCTCACATTTACGTCGGGAAGCTACGCCAGCCTGAGCCAATATTTTCTGCAATCTTTCCATGTTCGCTAATTCACCTCATGCTAATGATACCCATCCATGAACAAAATCACAAGCCCCGTTCACAAATCAATACAGGAATTAAAATACAAGCAGGCAAATCGCAATGGCTGCCACAAAACCGACCACGTCTGAAAACAGCCCCACCTTCAAGGCATAACGTCCATTTCGAATACCTACCGCGCCAAAATATACAGTCAGCACATAGAGTGTCGTATCTGTGCTGCCCTGAATCGTCGAAGCAATACGGCCGATCATGGAATCCGGACCATACGTGCGGATCAGATCCGTCGTAAACGCAAGCGAGCCGGTGCCCGTCAACGGGCGCAACAGTCCTAATGGCAGTACCTCACCGGGTACGCCCCAGCTTTTGATCCAGGGCGTTACCCAGGATATCAAGTAATCCAGAGCGCCGGACGCTCGAAAAATGCTGATAGCCACCATCATACCTACGAGGTGAGGAATGATACTGATGGCCGTGGAGAAGCCGTCTTTGGCTCCATCCACAAAGGAATCGTAGACTGGTACCTTTTTGGCATAAGCATATAAAGGAATAAAGGCAAGAATAACCGGAATGGCCCAAGTCGATACAAGGTTAATGAAATAAAGCATGCCTCCCTCATCCTTTCCAAGTGGTGTCTCTGCCCTTGGCAGCCGTCATTCCTGATCGCGGAACGGCAGGTGAAGAAACGGACGGCGTAGCCGGAGAGGACGCAGAAAACGGTATGCCCTGTGGTGCCTGTGTTTTCTGTGGAGGCAATGATGATGTGGAAGGTGGACTGGCTGGAGGGCGACGCAGCTCCCGACTACGGTACCAGCGATCCGCCGCAATCGCGGCAAAGGTGGCTATCGCAGTCGCCACCAGCGTCGTGCCAACGATTTCGGTCGGATTGGCGGAATGGTAATTGAGCCGGATCGCGATCAGGGTGGTCGGAATAAGCGTAATGCTGGCCGTGTTCAACGCAAGCAGCGTACACATAGCGGGCGTAGCGGTCTGCTTGTCGGGATTGAGCGATTGCAGCTCTTGCATCGCCTTGATGCCCATGGGGGTCGCTGCATTTCCCAAGCCAAGCAGATTAGCGCTCATATTGGACAAGATATACCCCATAGCCGGATGATTACGCGGCACATCAGGAAACAGAAAAGCAACTAACGGAGCGAGCAGTTTAGATATTTTCTGCAAAAGCCCCCCATCTTCCGCCAGCTTCATCATGCCCATCCAGAACACAAGCACACTAATCAGTCCAAAGCATACCGTGACACCCGTAGCCGCCCCGTCAAATGCCGCCTTGGTCACCACTTCAATATTTCCCTGTGCGGCGGCAAACACAAATCCAATACAAATCAGGGCCACCCATATGAGATGAATCAAGACCGATCCCTCCCTTTCACCGATGAATGTGACGCAATCCCTATGCTCTGAACAGATTTCTTAAAATATCGTTCCATCCGCTCGCCCAGGTGCGCTCTTGGATGCCCCCGCTTGCAGGAGCTTGTGCCGTAGGAATTTCCTGTTGTGGCTGTACTGTGCTCCGGGCGGGCAGCTTGCTGCCTTTTTCATACACAGGAACGGAGCCAATAAGCTTACCCTCCAGCAGGAACTCGACACGTCCCCGCAAACCGAAGGATGCGTCGGCTCTGTTAGGCTTGGACTTTTTATACAGGACCAGTCTTTTGTGCAGCTGCACCTTCTCCCCATCATGCAAAGGATAGGCAAAGCTTGCGCCTGTAAGCAGCGGGTAACCATCAATCGGCTGTTGATTGTCCGTAATCGGAATGAGCGGATAGTATCGGAAACCATAGTCAAGCATGCGGGCATGGTCATTCCAGTCGTCTCCGTCATTCAAGGTAACAGCAGCAAGCTGGCGACCGTCCCGTGTGGCTGAGCTGACCAGACAGCGAAACGCTTTTTTCGTAAAACCCGTTTTCACACCATCAGCTCCCTCATAGAGCCTCAGCATCTTGTTCTTGTTATGCCATGAATAATCCCAAGATTCATTCGGATTGGGTGCTTTTTTCAACTCTGTTTTCACAATGCGGGCAAAGGTTGGATTATGCAGTGCATAAGCGGTAAGCCGGGCCATATCATTGGCAGAGGAATAGTGTCTCTCGGCATCCAGTCCGTGCGGATTAGCAAAGTGAGAATGGCTTAGTCCAAGCTGAACCGCCTTCTCATTCATCAAATGAACAAATCCTTCTTCCGTCCCTCCCACATGCTCCGCAATGGCGGAGGCCGCATCGTTACCGGAACGAAGCATCAAGCCGTACAGCATATTTTCCAGTGTCATTTGTTCACCCTTTTGGAGAAAAAGCGAGGAACCCTCTTTGGCATAAGCCGTCGGGCTCACCTTTACCCGGTCCTGCAAGCGTCCATGTTCAATGGCTACGATCGCGGTCATGATTTTGGTTAGACTGGCGATGCGAAGCTCCCGGTCACCCTCGGCGGAATATATGATTCTTCCTGATGTGACATCAATAAGAGAGGAAGCCTGAGCATGTGTAGTCAAAGCTGGTGGGACTTCCTCCTTCTTCACTGCTCCCCAAGCAGCCTGCGGACTCAGCATTGTGAGCGGCAATGTCAGAACGAGCAGCAGTGCCAGCAGCAAAACAAATGCGCGTATCTTGGGCAAAAGCTTGCCGTATCCCGCGTAGATTTTTGGCTTTCTTTTGAACATTTGGATTCCTCCGGTTTTGAGCAAGTCTTGTACCATTCTATGTCCAAGCTGTTCAAAGTATGTCCACCTTTATAGCAGAAAATCCCTCTAGGGATATGGTGTATCGTCCCTCTTTTCCGCATACTTTTTGGAGTAAACTAGGCAACTTGCACTCCTGCTTACATATATATAATAGTTACTAAACATGATGAATGAATGGAGGTACTACATGCAGCGGCAACAGTTTGAAACGATCTTAAGAAGCCGAATTGTCGAGGCAGCGGAAGCCTTGAATCGAAGCGGTGTATCCTTTGCCACCTTTGATACCGCGCGCAGCAACGCGCAATTTTGGGAGTTGACGGAGAAAGGCGGATTTCAAATTAAAGCAGGTGTTACACCAGCGCAGGGGATCAGGGATATTTTTGTAAATGGACATAAATATGCCTTCGAGTGCGCGACAGCCATGGTCATTGTGCTCTACAAAGGAGTGCTGGATTCCATTCTGGAAAGTGAATTTAACCTAATTTTTTCCAATATGCTGCTGTATGATTGGCACTATGACAGTGATCTCAGACTCATACAGGAGCAGGGGATTCACAAGGCCGTTCCTGGTGATATTCTGTATTTTAACAATCCCGATGTATCACCCAAAACGCCGGAGTGGAAAGGAGAAAACGTTGTCAAGCTAAGGGAAAACTCGTTTTATGGTCACGGGATTGGCATCCACACAGCGGAAGGCATCATCGACTCCCTCAATCGTTATCGGCGACCGGGGGCCATCATTTCTGCTTATTTGACAAATGAAGTGATCTACCCCGATTTTGTCTATCTGTCACAGTTTGCCCCTGAGGGAAACCGGGAAGAAGAACTTGAGCCGAGCCCAACACACGTGCACACTCCTCGTATACATGCGAGCATCGGTGGAAGACAGTATATTCGTGCATAAAATTATTATGGCTGGGCGTATGTAAAAAAAGAGGGTGTTCTTTAGCCAATAGCTAACTTTGGAATACCCTCCTGTGCAAATAATCCTATTCAATAACAGTTACAAATAAGCTGGGCCAGAGTGACTCTGATCAGTAGTGACATCTACAGGTACCTTTGAGGGTGGAGTATGCAAGTCGCCGCCTGCATTCCGGAAGATAGACTGAACCTTATCAATCAGGTATGGTGTGGAGTCGATGAGTTTCTCAATCAGATGCGTTTGATTGTCCAATGGAACGATTTGTGCCCCCTGTTTGCCGACAACCAGAAAAGCAATCGGTTGAATAGATACACCACCACCGCTACCGCCACCAAAAGGATGTCCTTCCTTCCCGCTATGATTACCCGACGCCGAGGAAGTATGAAGCGCCTCTTCATCTACGTTAAAATCACTTCCCCCGGCTGCGAAACCAAATCCTACCTTACTGATTGGCAAAATAACGGAACCATCGGGTGTTTCTACCGCCTCTCCCACAATCGTATTCACATCCACCATGGCTTTGATGTTCTCCATCGCGGTTTGCATGAGCCCTTGAATCGGGTGATCTGACATGATTATTCCTCCTCTGCTTTGTTCAAGCGTAGACTGCCTTTTCTTTCGCTAGTGTGCGCAGGGGTTCAAGGAAATATGTATGGCTCATTATTCCTCATGCTTTACTGGTTTCTTGGAGAATACGCGCTTCCATGCCTCTGGACCGCCCGGTACGCGCCATATGCGGTAAGCCAACATGAGCATCGAATAAACCACATAGCCTAGTGAAATACTTGCCTCACAGGTTAAAGTGGTAGTAAAACGCAGGCGATCCACCCAATAGGACACAACAAACAGCTTGGGCGTGCAGTTCATACGAACAAAGCTGGAGGCAAAACCGATCAGTGACGTTTTCAGTCCCCAGAGAATACCGGTAGAGGTAGCCGTATAAGCAGCGTCAGCAAGACTGATATTGGTGGACCATTCCATTTTCGACATTTTCACATGGGATAGCGTATGACGTATCCATCGCTGAAGGGAACGCGTTCCTTTCAGCAGAATCCGAACATCGTATATAAATCGCTTGATTTTCTCTTTATCGATGGTGCCGCTGTCAATAGAAGCATTGGTTTTATGTATGTTTTTGTTGCGATCGAGTCGATAGAGTAGCCCTTTCTGCAAATTTGCCAGCAAAATAGCCGGAATGTCATAATTTATTTTAATCCACCCGTACACAAATCTGATCTCCAGATGCGCCCGGTCATCATTATCATGCTTGGCAATATCCAGCTTCAATCGGATACGGGAGAGCAGAACAGCCAGCACAAGTAACAAGACGACGATGATGGCGATACCGATCCATTTCCACACTGGCGAGTCCTCCCTTCCTTTTTTCTACATAGATATACCATGGCAAAAATAGTATGACCCTTCACCCGGAAAACATGCATCCTGAAACGGAAAACAGCCAGCCCCATTACGCAAGGACTGGCTGTTTTCTAAATTTCGAACCTTTAACAATGAAGAGAAACCTGTAAAACAGGCTCCTGTTAGGCATCAAGATTCTGTATCGTTCATATCCGGGTGATTACTCTCCAAACGTTCGAACAACAATTGTGTCTCTTCCTCCAAATTATCCGAGTCCTCAAACAGCTCAGGCTGCGGCAAATCCGCCAAGGAGCCCAGACCAAAATAATCCAGAAATGACTTCGTCGTACCGTACAAAATCGGCCGTCCGATAGCCTCAGCCCGACCTTTTTCCTCAATGAGCTCCTTGTTGACCAGAGTATGTATGGCCCGCTCAGATTTGACACCGCGAATATCTTCGATTTCAACTCTTGTAATGGGCTGGCGATAGGCCACAATGGCAAGTGTCTCCAAGGCCGCTTGCGACAGCGAGGCACGTGCCGGAGAGTAGGCGAGCTTTTCAAAATAAGGTGCATGTTCGGATAAGGTTGCAAGCTGATAGTGCCCGGCGATACGGACAATTTGCAGACCTCTTCCTCCCTGCTCCATGTCCTGCTTCATATCCTCCAGACCCTTTTCAACCAGCTCTTGCTGCTGCTCTACAATGTCGGCGATCTGCTTGGCGGACAACCCTTCCTCTCCCGCGAGAAACAGCAGTCCCTCAATAATTGATTTCAGCTTCAGATAATCCATTAACCCGTAAATCCCCTCTCCACTCCATTACAATATCATCGAAAAGCTTCTCCTGATAGCAGAAAATCTGCTTCATTTTCATCAGTTCGAGGATAGCCAAAAAGGTGACTACCACTTCATGCCGATACATATCCTCATGCATCAGCTTGGAGAACAGAAGCCGTCCCCCCGTTCCTACCATCTCCAACGCCCCGATGACCTGCCGAATACGGTCCTTGACCGAAATCTCATCCCGGTGAATACGGGTTACCGTCGTACGTCGTTCTGCTTTGCGCAGCGCACGCTGAAAAGCCGCGACCAAATCGCTTGCATGCAGCCCATGCACCGGATTGGCGGGTTCGGTAGGCAGGTATGCGCTCAAATCCTCCGGCTCCTTGCCATAGATCAGACTTCGTTCCCATTCGCGCTCACTCAGATGGCGAGCAATCCCTTTATATTTACGATACTCCACCAGCTTGCGAACCAGTTCATCCCGCGGATCATAATCTTCTTCTTCATAAAAATCCAAATCATCATATTCCATTACAGGTGGCTTGGGAAGCAGCAATTTACTCTTGATGGATAAGAGCGTCGCCGCCATCACCAGAAACTCGCTCGTAATGTCCAGCTCCAGCTCCTGCATACTGTGCAAAAAAGCCATATACTGATCGGTAATATCACTAATCGGGATATCCTGAATATCGATCTCGGCCTTATCAATCAGATGCAACAGCAGGTCCAGCGGACCCTCGAATGTTTCCAGCTTGTAATTTACGACTGTCAATGTGCTTCCCCCTGCCTTACTCCAATCATCATTCAACAATACCTTTCCCCGTTAGCACTTATGCTCGACTTTATCAATCCCTCTTTCTGTAGTATATACGTCATCGCCTTGCTTAACAATCCAATCCCTTTTTCCGGCTATAGTTATGTCGTTCTATTCAGGTATTCGCAAAATTAAAACTGCTTGCCCAGATTCGCCATCTCAATCGCAGCCAGTGCAGAATCCCAGCCTTTATTACCAGCCTTCGTACCTGCACGCTCAATAGCCTGCTCAATGTTTTCCGTCGTCACTACACCGAAAATAACAGGCACACCTGTTTTCAGACTGCTTGCCGCCACACCCTTGGCCACTTCATTGCAGACGATATCATAATGCGAGGTAGAACCACGGATCACCGTACCCAGCGTAATAACGGCATCGTATTTACCGCTTGCAGCCATTTTTTGAGCAATCAGTGAAATTTCAAAAGCACCTGGCACCCAGGCTACATCAATCTCATCCTCCTTCACTCCATGCCGTTGAAGCGCATCGATTGCACCGCTTAACAGCTTACTTGTAATAAACTCATTAAATCTGCCCACCACAATACCATACTTCAAACCATCCGATACGAGATTACCTTCCAGAAAACGTGCCATATAAATCAACCTCTCTTTTTAAAATAATGAGTTACAAAACTGTACTTACAATGACATACGACGACGATAATCAATCAAATCCTGAATACTGATCAGCTTCAAATGATGACGCTTGGCGATCACTGCCAAATCTTGTATCCTGGCCATAGACCCATCTTCCTTTATAATTTCGCAAATGACCCCGGCGGGTTTGGAGCCGCAGAGTCGGGCCAGATCGACAGCCGCCTCAGTATGACCCGCACGCTGCAAAACACCCCCATCGCGGGCGATCAGCGGAAACATGTGACCTGGCTTGCGAAAATCGAGCCCTGTGGCTGTCTCGTCGGTCAGCGCACGCACGGTCAAAGAACGTTCGGCTGCTGAAATCCCCGTTGTCGTCTCTCTATGATCTACCGACACCGTAAAGGCTGTGCCGTGGAAATCTGTATTTTGCTCCACCATCGGCTGCAATTCCAGTGCCTCGGCTCTCTGCCCTGTAATCGGTACGCAGACCAACCCGCGGCCTTCGGTAATCATGAAATTAATAACCTCGGGGGACGCTTTTTCAGCCAGAGCGATAAAATCGCCTTCGTTTTCCCGTTGCTCATCATCCACCACGATCACGACTTTACCGTTTTTCAGATCCTCCAGCGCTTCTTCAATGGAATCTAGACGAATTTCCACTTCCTCCTCCAACACACCATATTCCACTACGTCAGCCACTATATTTGAATGGCTCTCACTGCTTCCGCTTTCCATTACGCTTTCCTCCTTATTTCTTGTGGATCAGGCAAAGCCGTGTTTCGCCAAATAATCCAGACTCATAGGAGCTTTCTCCGTTTCCTCCGTCGCCGCTGATCTTCCGTAATTCAAAAGCTGCTCCACATATTTACCTAAAATGTCGCATTCAATATTGACGGTGTCTCCCTCACGTTTGGCCTGCAAGGCCGTCTCAGATAAGGTATGGGGGATGATAGATACGGCAAAGGTATCTCCTGTGCGCTGGGCAACCGTCAAGCTGATGCCGTCGAGTGTAATCGAGCCTTTGAGAAGAATATATTTGAATATTGCCTGATCTGTAGGTGCAACTTCGTACACAACCGCATTCTGGTCTGATGTCACCCGACGAATCGTGCCCGTTCCATCCACATGTCCTTGCACGATATGCCCTCCAAACCTGTTGTTCGCCGCCATAGCCCGTTCCAGATTGACCCGGCTACCGGATTTCAACTCTTTCAGATTGCTGCTGCGAAAGGTTTCAGGCATCACATCAACCTTAAAATCCTTAGTACCCACCTGTGTTGCGGTCAGACAAACACCATTCACGGAAACACTGTCTCCTATTTTCAAATCGCCCAATACCACAGAACCCGCAATGCCCAGCACCATCGCTTCTCCGCTTCTGGAAATCTGCTGAATGCGTCCCACTTCCTCGACCAATCCGGTAAACATGCCTTCACTCCTTCCCATCTAAAGTTCAGTTTATCCCTAATTCATCAGGCGTAAGCGCAAAAACCCCCCAGTCCGGATAATATCCGTCATGGGGGGTGATGAGAGCCAAATTTTCAGTATACAAGCGCAGTCCATATACATCCTGAGACCACATGAATGATAAGTTTGCCAATAGAAAGCATGACTGACCATACAACCAAATACGCTCAGAGCGCGTGCGAAAATGAAAGCTTGTAGAACAAGCAATCTTCCGTTTGCTACCTGCAACGAAATAAGCCGTAAGTACCATTACGTATGCTAAAAATCGGCACATGTCATGTCATGCACATGCGCTTCGTATCCTTCTCCCATCCAGACTATACTGTCGGTCCCGGAATTGCACCAGGTCCACCTTCTGCTGATCGCTCAGCATCCGGGTCACGGACTAAGCCGCGCTGTTCATCGCAGAAGCGATTTACAGACACGTCATCACCGCCGGTGGGGAATTGCGCCCCGCCCCGAAGGATCTTGCTTTATTCAATTGAATTAGCATTAAACTTGTTACGTATATTAGCACCGACTTCTAAAAAAAGCAAGTTATCTGATAAACGCTTCTGCTTTTGTTTTGACATATTGGCTGGAAAGCTCTTCAAACCAGGCTCTATCATTCATGTGAAGCGCCAGATCAATCAGATCGGCCAGTTCTTCGATTCCAAGCTGCGTAGCATGATCGAACGTAATGACCGCTGAAGCGGTTGGTCCGCGGCTACCCTCCACGCATATATCGTAATCCAGCCGTACATCAACATGCCCGTCGATAAACTCGCATTTCAGAAAATAAATAATCTCGCACATTAAAATGGGACGCACCTGCGTTTCCAGCACACAATCCATCACCTTGGCTGAATAATGCTGGTTCGTCAGCGTAAATTTGTGATCCGTCGCTGTCAGGGAAGTCCGTCCAAAGTCATCCGTAAATTTCAATTCCACTGGCGTGATTTTCATGACCTTGGGTATTTGCTTCTTTATAATTTCGATTATCTCAACTGTATTCAGCTTAATCATACCTGCACCTCATTGCATCTTAAAATTCAGAGAAAGCACTAATTCAACATCACGTAGGCCTCCACTCCTATATCGGAAATCATTACCTGATTTTTTATGCTTCATCCCATAAACGACAAAAAAGATTCTTCGCGCAACAAGCGCAAAGAATCTTGATCGAACCGGTACCGCAACATCTTATAACAATGTTCAAATTGTATTATGCAAAAAATGGATTATAGCTCCGAAATTTCATGTTTCTTTTTCAGAATATTCCAGCGGCGTTCAATCTCCTGCTCAAAGGTAGCCAGCGTGGCTTCCTCCTTAAGAAGATGTTTTGTTTTGCCCATTAATTTGAGCCATTCTGCGGCTGGAATCCGTTTTCCCTTGTCCTCCGGATTGTACGTAATCGTCGTACTGCCTTGCTCAATCTCGTACAGCGGGAAGAAGCAAGACTCCACAGCAGCCCCCACAATGCTGGTACCCAGCCTATCCTCGGATTTCCAGTTCAGTGGACAGGCGCACAGGATTTTACCATAGGCGGTCCCCACGTTATTTGCATACCATTGTGCTTTGGCCGCTTTGCGTAGCATATCCTGCGGATGGCTTTCGGCTGCCGTGAAGGCATATGGAATATTGCAGGCAGCCATAATTTGCACTGTATCCTTGTGATGGCCCTGCTTGCCTTTTTGCATCCTCCCTACACCTGACGTGCTCGTCATATGGCCGACCGGAGTCGAGTACGATTGCTGCGAGCCTGTATTCATGTACCCCTCGTTATCATATTCCAGCATGATCAGCTTATGATTACGAAGAGCCGCACCAATTGCAGAACCCATACCAATATCCATCCCGCCGTCCCCACTGATCATGATAAAGGTCGGATCATCCGCCATCTTAATTTCATTGCGGCGCTTCATCTCCATGTAAGCCTCCAGCGCTCCAGAGAGCGTAGCAGCCCCATTTTGAAAAAGATTATGAATCATCGGCTGCTTGTGTGACGTATACGGATAACCTGTTGTCACCACGTATACACAACCAGTCTGGAACAGCACGACGATATCTCCCTCGATGCCTTTGAAAAATAGCTCCAGCGCAGACAGCGCTCCACAGCCTGGACACGCCCCGTGACCCGGCGTAAGACGGCGTGGTTTGGTCGTCAGCGAACGCAGCGGCGGTACCTTGACCTTGAGCTTCCCGGTCACCTCATCCGGCGTAACCTGAATGAGACCCGTACGGTACGCATCGCCCCGTGGCGGCTGCATGACCTGCGGCATGACCTTGTCCGGGGAGCCCGGATTAAGCCCGTAATAATCAAAAGGCTGCTCAATCCGCCCGGTTTCCGCCGTCTCAATAGCAAGCTGGAAGAATGCCTCAGCGTCTTCCGCATAAAAATCCTTGCCGCCCAAGCCAAAGATGCGACACAATACGAGCGTCCGGTTCAGCGGGTCCTCCTGCAAGGCCGCCTTGATTTCGTGCGTCAAATTACCGCCATCGGCGCCGTACGAATCCGCACGTTCACCCACCAGCAGCGCCTTGACATGGCGCAATGCCTCACGCAGCTGCTCGGCAGGAAACGGCCGAATGATATTCGGACGAATTACACCGGCCTTAATGCCGCGCGCGCGGAGCTGGTCAGCTACATCCTTGGCCGATTCAGCTGCCGAATTCAGCAAGAATACCGCAACCTCGGCATCCTCCATATGATAGAGATCCAAAATCGGATATTCCCGACCCGATAGTGCGGCATATTCTGCAGCTACCTGCTCATATACTCCTTCTGACAGCTTTAATGCCTTGGATAACTGAGCATGATTATTCGTCAGATCATCGCCGTTCATATGCGCACCCACCGTGACCGGATGGTCGAAATCCGAAATATTCGGATAATTTAGATTCGGGTTAGGACCCACAAAATTGCGCACGGTTTCGGCATCGGCAAAATATTGCACTTTACGCTTCTGATGGGACGTGTAAAAACCGTCATACGCGACCATCACAGGCAACCGAACATCGCTGTGCTCTGCAATTTTCAGCGCCATGATATTCATATCATACACAGCCTGCGGCGTGCTTGCGGTCAAAATCACCCAGCCCGTATTCAAACCATAGTACAAGTCCGAATGATCCCCACGGATATCCAGCGGGCCACTGATAGCCCGGGTCACCAGATTCATAACCATAGGAAAACGAGTGCCGGACTGCACAGGCAACTGCTCCAGCATATACAGGAAGCCTTGCGAACTTGTTGCGTTCACAACCCTCGCTCCCGCTGCCGCAGCACCATAGCATATCCCTGCCGATCCATGCTCACCGTCTGCTGCGACCAGCTTAATGTCATGCTGGCCTCTCGTTCTCATTTGATCCAGATACTGCGCCACCTCGGTCGATGGTGTGATCGGAAAATATCCCATCATATGATAATTGATCTGCGCAGCCGCTGTAGCCGCCATTTCATTGCCGGATTCGAACGTCGTTACCTGCGCGGCGCCTGTCTGCTTGAGTTCCTCCTCCAGTTTCGCCATTACACGCTACCTCCTTCATATGCCGGAAATTGGTGGGCAACCCGATGCTGCTCTGCCCATCCCCATTGCTCACGGCGCGAGCTTAATGCCCCCGATGGGCAAATATCTACGCATTTCAGACAACCTTTGCAATACTGGTAATCAATCCCTTGCAAAAATGGCTGCATTCTTCCGCGTTTGTCTGCTTGCTCTTCCCATACGAAACAGTAATCCGGGCAAATCGAATCACACTTGGCACAATGCGTACATTTATCAGCTTCATATTCAGGCACATAACCCTGACGTGAACCACTAACATCTCTCGTCATGCTGTTCCCCTGAGTCGCAATAACGCCCCCCGATGGCTGCGTTTCGTACCCCAGCAAGGGCTGCGGACGTTCAAAAACCCGATCCTGCGCGTCATCAGTAACCGGATATACGTGCAGTTCCATTTCTTCAAAACCACGGTTAAACGTACGCAAATTAGGCTCCACCAACTGTGGATTTTTCTTCTCAAAGGTACTGCGAATAACCGATCTCATCGCCTCCGGATCTAAAAAATCACAGACGCGGAACAGCGCACCCAGCATGGACGTATTCAGCTTGGTCCGCTCCTCCAGGGCGATGCCCATCGCATCCACCACCGCCAGCGTACCGGATACCAGTCCCAAATCAGCCCGTATTTCCTCTGCTGGACGCGTGGAATTGACCACAACGATCCCGTCCGCTGGAAGTCCGCTGATGACATTTACCGTTTTGTACAATGTTTCATGAAAAATGCCCACCACATGCGGTTGCTCGATCGGACTGTGATCGCGGATATCCACCCCGGGATCACAAAAACGGACAAAGCTTTTGACCGGGGTTCCCTTCTTTTCCGAACCATAGGACGAAAAATTTGAAGCATTTAGCCCCAGACCAAGCACGCCCGTTTCGGCCAGCATTTTACCAGCCAGATTAGCGCCGAGTCCACCAATGGACTCCAGCCGGATTTCAAAAAATCCGAGTCGATTTGTGCTCGTTAAAATAGACAATGTGATAAACCCCCTTCTTTTGCAACCCTTACTAAGCTTGAATACTCATATAAAACAGGAAAATGCATTCTTATGAAAAGGCTATCACAACACTTACTTTTCGAATGTGATCTTCTTCACTTTAAGACCTGCGTGAATGCGAAAATCAGCAAACTGTCAAACAAAAGACAACAAAAAGCCGCCCTGTCCAAGGACAGAACGGCTTAGGTCTAACGTTATAGAAAAAGATCATGCATTTAACGGTATATTACGCGTCAAATACTTTGACCTCTTTCATTTTGTCGCCTTGTTTTACAGCATCAATGAATTCCATACCTTTGGTCACTTGACCAAATACAGTATGTACTCCATCCAAATGCGGCTGTGGAGCGTAGCAGATGAAGAATTGGCTTCCGCCTGTGTTACGGCCTGCATGCGCCATGGACAGAACGCCTTTGGCATGCTTCGTTGTGTTCGTAGCTGTTTCGCAGTCGATCGTGTAGCCAGGGCCGCCTGTGCCTGTTCCATTAGGACAACCACCTTGGGCAACAAAGCCTGGAATTACACGGTGAAAGCTCAAACCGTTGTAATAACCGCTGTTTGCCAGCTTTTCGAAGTTAGCAACCGTGTTTGGCGCTTCTTCTGGAAAAAAATCAATTTCGACGATACCGCCGTTTTCAAGATCTATTCTACCTTTTTTCATTGTTTGTAGCTCCTTTTCAACCTGTTTTGAAAGCTAAATAGCATCAAGTTCCAGTTTACTATGAATTGCCGCGCTTAGCAAAGCCTTGTCCAAAAAAAAGAGACCATTATCCCCAGTATATCACTTCCGGCTAAATGGTCTACTTCGTCACGCGTATCAAAAATCAGGAAGAAACCGTAATCTTGGCGTTGGGATGAACCGATGAACCAGCTTGGTCACGGACCAGGCGCTGTGGCACGACATCATTCCGAACGATATCCTCATAGCTTTCCCGGCGCACCACCAGCTCAGCCTCACCATTGTTTACAAATACAACCGCTGGTCGACGTAACCGGTTATAATTACTCGCCATGGAATAATTGTAGGCTCCGGTTGAAGCAACAGCGAGCAAATCCCCGCTGGTCGGACGCGGCAGCTCCACATCCCAAATAAGCATATCGCCGCTTTCACAGCATTTGCCCGCAATGGATACCGTCTCCTCGTTTGCATCATACGCCCGGTTAGCCAGCATGGCTTCATACTTCGCCTGATATAGCGCTGGACGCGGATTATCCGTCATTCCGCCGTCCACCGAGACATACTTGCGCACCTGTGGGATATCCTTGACGCTGCCTACTGTATACAAGGTTGTGCCTGAATCGCCCACAATACTGCGTCCCGGCTCAATCCAGACTTCTGGAAGCTCATCATAAAGCCCGGAAAAATGAGTTTTTACGGCTTCACCGATAGCCTGTACATAGGTGGAAATTTTCAGTGGCGTGTCCTCTTCTGTGTAACGAATGCCAAATCCCCCACCCAGATTAATAACCTTGAAAGAAAACTGAAGCTGTTCCTTGATTTCCCTGGAAAAAGCGGCAACCCGTTCGGCAGCCATTTGGAAGCCGTTAACTTCAAAAATTTGCGATCCGATATGGGAATGTACCCCCAGCAGGTTCAGATGATCTAGTCTGATAGCTTGCTCCACCACATGGCGTGCTGTACCGTTCGCAATGTCAAAACCGAACTTTGAATCCTCTTGGCCTGTGGCCATATATTCGTGCGTATGCGCTTCAACCCCCGGTGTAACCCGCAATAAAATATTTACCTGCTGTTTCCGCTCGGAGGCAAGGGCCTGAAGCAAATGCAGTTCCATCTCGCTGTCGACCACGAAGCAACCAATTTTCGCATCTAACGCCATTTCAATTTCTTCCAGTGTTTTGTTGTTGCCGTGAAAATGGATTCGCTCTGCCGGAAATCCAGCTTGCAGCGCGGTGAACAGCTCTCCACTGGAAACGACGTCGAGCGACATTCCTTCTTCTGCAGCCAAAGCACACATCGCCATTACGCAAAATGCTTTGCTTGCATAAGCGACTTGAAACTTCAACCCGGTTTCATGAAAAGCTTCTATAAATTCCCGACAACGCTGGCGTACTAACTGTTCATCTACAATATATAGCGGTGTTCCAAAACGCTCCTTCAGAAGGATCGTATCGCAGCCGCCAATCTCCAAATGTCCAGTGCTGTTAATTTTACTGCTTCCATGCAAATACATGTTCTGGCGCCTCTCTTTCTGGAACAAGCAAGTCATATTCCATCGAATGTTAACACCAGTATATCAAAAAAAGCATCAACAAGAATGGATTTTTATGCAGATCATTTATATTAATGTTCCTGCCCGTTGCCAGAGTTCGAATCCGTGCTTGCATCCGTACCCGGCATGCGTGTATTGTCCCGCGTTTTGTTGGATGACGGACGGTTAGGTGCATTCAGTACAGGCATACGGAACAAGATGGAAGCCATCGCCTTGGCATTAAAAGGAATGAACGGCCACAGGTAGGAAGAATTGTATGACCGGTGCAGCGTCAGCATTAAAATGATCAGTGTCGTGCCTACAACAAAGCCAGGAACGTGGAAAATAGCCACAGAGATCAGCAAAACCAGCCGGATTAGCCGATTTGCCAATCCCAATTCATAGCTCGGCGTTGCGAACATCCCGATAGCAGCCACAGCCATATACAGCACAACTTCGTTGACGAAAAGTCCCGTTTTAACCGCAATATCCCCGACCAAAATGGCGGCGATCAAGCCCATCGCGGAAGCCAGTGGTGTCGGTGTATGGACAGCCGCCATGCGCATGAGATCGACCCCCAGCTCCACAATGATAAACTGGGTAATCAGCGAGAGATGGGCTTCCTTTTGAGGACCAATAAAATCGAGAAACGCCGGTTTTAGCTCAGGATTGATGACCATAAGCAGCCACATTGGAAGCAAAAACATGGAAGCAAAAATCCCTATAAAGCGAACCCAGCGCAAATAGCTCCCCATAAAAGCCGTTTGCCGATTCTCTTCTGCATGCTGACAAAGGTCAAAAAAGGTGGTAGGCAAAATCATCACACTGGGTGAGGTATCAACGAAAATAACGAGTCGCCCTTCCATAATATGCGAAGCCACAACATCTGGTCGCTCCGAATATCGCACTAATGGATATGGATTCCAGCCTTTATTAATAATCGTCTCCTCTAATTGCTTATCCGCCAGCGGGATGCCGTCCAGATTAACGTTTTTAATTTTATCGCGTACCGTGTCCACCATCACTTTATCCACGATATCATCAATATAGCCCAAGCATACGTCGGTCCGGGTGCGGCGACCAACCTGCATCGCCTCAAATTTAAGCCCAGGGTCCCGCAAGCGGCGGCGAACCAGACCCACATTTGTCAGCATCGTCTCTGTAAAGCCGTCACGGGCACCGCGTACGACGCGCTCCAGTGACGGCTCCTCGGGATTGCGTACCGGGTAATTACGGGTATCCAAAATGACCGAAAAGCGCTCACCTTCCATAAAGAAGGCGCTATAGCCTGTCAGCACCTTGTTGATGACAACCGACATTTTTTCGCTCTTTTCCACCTGAATATGCGGAATATAATTTTCAAAATACGATTGCAGTCCGTCTGTAGACAGATCATCCGGTGTTAGATAGGTGAGCCGCTTCAGCACTTCAACCATGACTTGGTCCTTGGCAAAGGTATTCAGAAACAGATAGCCGATATGACGCCCACCTAGTGTCATCTCCCTGAATACGACGTCAAAGGTCTCTCCCAGACCGATTACTGCTTTAAGCGTTTCCCGATTATCCTTCATCCTTGGCGATATATCATCCTTACCCTGCCAATAGCGGACGGATTCCTCTACGTTATCAGAACGCTCACTCTCTTTTTTATGCTTAAAACGTTCTGACTCCTGTGCCAGCCTTTTTCTCCACGGGCTCATTTCTTCCTTGCCAGCAGTATAACCTTCATTCCCGATGGCTCCGTCCTCCTGATGTTCTTGATCCGGTCTATGCTCCATATCTCTTGCCCCCTTCACTTTCCTCGTTATCGGTTGTATACGAACCAGTCAAAAAACGAACCCGTCACCTTACCCAGCACCATCGCCATCAGCAAGCCAAACATATACACGGTCATATGGAGCCGCTTGGCGAGTATAGGCAAGAGATTCAGTACCTCCGTCAGTGCTGCGGCGAGTAAACCGATAAACACTCCGCAAAACAACCCCGGAATCCACGTAAGTACGCCCGGCAACGGTAAGCATATATTCCAAAAATCGGACACCGTTCCGACCACTGAACCCAAAATCATAGATTTTTCGTATGCTCGTGATTTGTTATAGGTGCGGGTAAGCTGTGCAAGCCGGGGAATCATATCCAGCACAATAAAAAGTGCGATCACGCCACCACCCACCGCAACGCCTCCGGCGATGCCTAAAATGATCTGAAGTGCACCCTGTACATACATCATCATCGGCGCTTATCCTTCGTATGCATGCGGGCCATCTTTTCATATTCCTCCGCCACAACGTACTGATCCACATTTTCCTGATACAGATACATTTCCACTTCCAGCGGCGTCGGCTCCTCGTTCCATTTTTTTTTGAATAAATGATTAAAGAATACAATCATGCCGAAGCCGATACCGATCGAATACGCAATCTGGAACAGATATGGATGCTCATCCTTGTGTCCAGTGATCATCTCAACAATCCGCACCTGCACCTCCATCATGCTGACGTCAGCGTGGAAATTCATAATCGTGAGCGCAGAGCCAAAGAACAGAAGCACCCATACCAGAACAAACAATATTTTGGACGGCTTACGCGGCTTTTCCACGATTTCCACAAGCACATGCGGCTTGCCGAGAGATTCCACGACGACATCTGGAATGCGTTCTCTAATTTTCGAAATGATTTGCAGCATGTCCACCAGTATCAGATTGCCGTCCTGCTGCTGTGGCCGCTTGAGAACTAGCTCCAGCAGCTCGTTTTCCCATTCGGGATCTGTCAGCAGATGGGCTACATCCCCCAAATGCAAGTCATGCCCCTGTAACATGCGTACACGACTGCGGAGACGTAAATAGACTATGGGAGCCACTGTAGGAGCCGGATTATGAGTCATCCGATCCCCTCCTTATCCTCGTAATTACTGGTTAGTATGAGGCGAAGCCGAGAAACATATTCCGTGCACTTTCTGTTTCTCCACGCAAAAAGGGTACCCCTGACCATTAACATGGCTTGGGAATACCCTTTTGAATTACGCAGCATGAGGATTTAGCAAAAATCCTCACCGATATTATTGAGCAATCTGATCGCGAATCGACTGCAAAATCTTTTTTTCCAGCCGCGATACCTGCACCTGGGAAATACCAAGCCGGCTTGCGACCTCTGATTGGGTCTGATCGCGATAATAACGCAGATATACAATGAGCCGTTCCCGCTCAGTCAGCCCGCCGATAGCCTCATTCAGCGCCAGCTTGTCAAACCATCGCTCCTGCGATTCATCTGCAATCTGATCCATGAGCGTAATCGGGTCGCCGTCATTTTCGAACACCGTTTCGTGAATCGAGGTTGGCGGCTTGTTAGCCTCCTGAGCAAAAACAACATCCTCTGGTGTAACTCCCAGTTCATCTGCGACTTCCTTGATCGTAGGTAAACGGTTTAGCCGTTTGGACAGCTCGTCCTTCATTTTGCGGACTTTATTGGCCGTCTCCTTGAGGGAGCGGCTTACCTTAAGCGTGCCGTCATCGCGCAGAAAACGTTGAATTTCCCCAATAATCATCGGGACCGCATACGTTGAAAATTTGACTTCATAGCTTAGATCGAATTTGTCCACCGATTTTAACAAACCGATGCAGCCGATCTGAAAAAGATCGTCAGGTTCATATCCCCGGTTCATAAAGCGCTGCACGACAGACCATACGAGCCGGATATTACTATTGACCAGCGTCTCACGGGCATCATTATCACCGGATTGACTCAGTGCAATGAGCCGTTTGACTTCTGCATCCTCCAAATAGCTGTTCGAAGTTTTTTTTCCTCCTGCTTCCATAGGATCAACCCCTAATTATATAAAGCTTTCTTGGATTCAATCCTTTTCTTCATCCGGACCGACGTGCCTCCGCCCGGCTCACTGAGTGCTTCAAACTCATCCATGAAATTTTCCATAATGGTAAAACCCATGCCCGAGCGTTCCAGTTCAGGCTTGGAGGTATACAGTGGCTGCTTCGCCAGCTCCAGATCCTCGATCCCTCTTCCTGCATCTTCAATCACCAGTGTAACCACGTCCATTTCAATCCCGACCTTGATGGTCACGACTCCGGACGGATCGCTGTCATAGCCGTGAATAATACTGTTCGTTACCGCCTCGGACACCACGGTTTTCAGATCGCTCAGCTCGTCCATCGTCGGATCAAGCCGGGAAATAAAGGCAGCGACAGCGACGCGGGCAAACGCTTCATTCTCGGATTTGGCGGCAAATTGCAAGCTCATGAAATTGTTTCCCGTACTTTCCCTCATGACACCACCTCCAATTCCGTGAGCGCATTTCCCTCGTTTTCATATACAGGCATGATTTTAAACAAGCCTGACATATCCAGCAGTCGGTGTACCGGCGGATTGACATCACAGACAGCCATCTTGCCACCCTTTTGTTTAATCAGCTTGTAACGTCCCAAGATAACGCCAAGGCCGGAGCTGTCCATAAACTGGAGATTTTTCAGGCTGAGCACGATATGCTCGCATTGACGGCGCTGAATCGCCTCATCCATTTGCATACGGACCATGTCCGACGTATGGTGATCAAGCTCACCGGACAGTCTTACAATCAACACTCCCCGATGATGCTCCATTTCAATTTGCAGGTTCATGCTTACTCACTCTCCTCCCGGTCTTGGACAAGGATTTCTACGCAGCCGCAGACGATTCCTGCCCTCCGACAAAACTAGAAGAAAACCCCTTAAAATCTACAAAGAAAACAGGTTCGACATGGTGCGTTTAAACAATTTCCACCATCCAGCCTTCTCCACCGCCACGGGTGAGGTTATATTAAACTCCTTGAGCCGTTTACCATCCTGATAGACAACCAGCTTGCCAACCGGATCACCTGCACGGACAGGAGCTTTCAGACTTGGAGCGAGTTGCAGCTCATGGCGCAGCGTATCCTTCGTTCCACCCTTTTTCACCAGCACACTGTAGGAACGATCTGCCTGAATTTTCAGCTCCGGCAGTACACCCTTCTCGACTTTTACGCTTCCCAGCAGGTCACCCGGCTTGTACACTGATTTCATCGTGTATTGGGAAAATGCATAATCGAACATGGAGGATACTTCATTGTTACGTGTTTTGGTATTCGGTTCGCCAAGTACGACAGCGACTACACGCATACCATCACGCTTGGCCGTAGCGGAAAGGCAAAATTTCGCTTCCCCTGTGTAGCCTGTTTTCAGCCCGTCCGCTCCAGTATAAAAGCGAACCAGCTTATTCGTATTCACCAGCCAAAACGGCTTGGCCGAGGATTTGCGTAAATAGTCCTGATACGCTCCTGTATATTTCGTAATTTGGGGATATTTCAACAGTTCACGGCTCATGACCGCAATATCATGCGCAGAAGAATAGTGATTTTTTACCGGCAAACCGTTGCAATTGGCAAAATGGGTATCCTTTAAACCAAGCTGCTGCGCCTTGGCATTCATCAATTCGACAAAGGCCTGCTCAGAGCCGGCAATTTTCTCAGCCATCGCCACAGAAGCATCGTTGCCGGAAGCCATCGCGACTCCTTTAAGCATCTCATCGACCGTCATTTCTTCTCCCGGCTCCAGAAAAATTTGCGATCCGCCCATCGAAGCCGCATATTCGCTGGCCCGTACTTTGTCGGTCAGCTTGAGTTTGCCATCTTGAATAGCCTCCATTGTCAGCAGCATGGTCATAATTTTAGTAATACTCGCCGGAGGAAGCTTTTCACGGCTATTTTTTTCATAGATAACAGTACCCGTATCCGCATCCATTAGGATCGCCGAGAGAGCCTCGGGAGCAAGCTCAGCCGCAGAACCCTCCTTGGGCTTGCTTTCAGGTTTGCTTTCCTCGGCCCAACCGCCGACGGGGACAGCAGTCAAGGCCACCAGACAAGCCAGGATGAACGCTACCACTTTTTTCTTCACAATCGGTTCCCTCCTCAACATATTGGCGTAAAGCACCGGAGCCCGTTATGTAGTCCTCCAGCCTATTCGCGTGCTGCTAACCATTGTCGTCAGAATGGAAGAAAAATATTCCATACGTTTAAAAACGTCAAATAGCACCAAGCTGAGTCAGCCTGGTGCAGATTTTCAAATATGAAATAAAGGAAGGGATATGCAATGCTTTGTTAAAACGATTTAAATTCGGCTGATGATAAGATACGTAATACCTCCGCCCGGCAGAATATCCGTTTTGTTTTGGCTGAATACTCGTATATCAATAAAAGACCCGGCTTTCAGCTTCAGTTCAATCGTTCCGCTCAAAGCGCCGGAATTCAGCCCGCCTATCACCCGATCGTCAAGATAAGCATAAGCCGAGCCTCCAGTGGCTTGTTCATCATTCACATGGAGAGCCAGTCTTGTGCGATTACCATCCACTTGAGGATCGGTCGAAACGTAGACTTGTATTCTATATTTTCCAGATCGTTTGGCTCGCCAATGTCTATTATTCACATCAAATTCCGTCACCTCATCATTTGTAATCTGATTGAAGTTCACCTTCTGCCAATTGCCCGCAGAAATGTTTTGTCTTGTATCTATATATGCTTTGAAAAAGGTTGCTTCCAGTTGTTCAATTCCCTCATCGGAATATTTCTCTCCCAGCAGTAATGCCTGCCCTGTCCCGTTGTTCTCATAATAGAGATTATCACTGTAGCTGAAATCCAAATGGGAGCGAAGCATCACTTGCTGTGTGGATGAACTGCCGGAAAAGGATACCAGATGCCTCAAATTACGTGGATACCCGCCCACCTCATCCAGTAAAATTTTTTTACCAATAACCACATCAACAAAATTATTGCACACAGACAGGTGATTATCGTATTTGTCCGTCCATTTGTCCGCGATGGCCAAAATGGAGTCGCGAAGAGCAACATTCTTCGTCTCCTTCGTGGCACCAATTTGAATAAAAGACGGAACCGTCACCCTATGTTCTAAGCTTAGCCCCTCAAACCAGCAGCCTATAAATTCGGCATTCATAAAATCATCAATTCGAATAGGAATATCACTTGAGCTTCCGTCCTTTATGTGCTGGCTGGCCAAAAATCTGGCCCCGTTGGAGCTATTCAGATCGAGCGCTGTATCATTGCCCATGGTTAATAGCCCAAGACTCGTAAACTGCGAGCTTCTGTTTTCCAGATGAATTCCTCTTTTATTATAGTTAATTTCCGCGTTCACCAAAAAATCCACATCACTTTCATAACCCCAAAAACCAGTCTCGAAATGCTCGATCAAGACATTATCCAGTACAACTCCCCCGCCCTTCCAGTCCTGAATCCCCGAAGTACCTTTGCCATAATAGCCACGCTTCGCCGCCTGGGAAAACGGATTATTTAATGCGGTTCTTACGGCACCCTCGTATCGGATCGACAAATCGTGGAATTGTACATTTTGAAAGCCACTGAATGTAGGGAGGCTCTCATCCCCAATTTGAAAACATGGACCCGTGCCATAGTATTCAATGGAAGTAACCCCCTTACCCTGTCGATATCTGCCCTTATGCGTACCAAAAAAGCGGATACCCTGTTTGCGGATATGCAAGGTAGACGTTATTTTATAGCGACCACCAGGAATGCGAAGCATGGAGTAGTCAGGCGTGCTATCGATCATTTGCTGCAAAGCGGCCGTGTCGTCCTGAACACCGTCACCTGCGGCTCCAAACCAACTGACATTCACACTACGTTGATTGAATTCTTTATCAATCTTTTTAAAATTTTCTTCCAGTTGCCGTTGGTTCAAGCTTACACCACCCAAGCTACTCAAGTTCAATTTCAAATGATCTGTATACTGATCCGCCACCCCAACACCTCCACTTTTTGAAAACAACGAAAATATCTTCTTTCAGACAGGGCTGAAACATTCTATTCTCTGAATATGGATTGAGTATATGCGAATACATTTTTATTATTGTACAAAATGATACGTTTTGTATAAAATAGATACATATCGTATCTAGGTGGTGAATGTGTGAAGACTGTCCTTACAGTGACCGGTTTACTGGCTTTTTCAATTCCTTATGCCTGTCAGGGCTTGTCTCCGAGAGTGATCGCAATTTCTCTGCTCATCCTGCTGTTTAGCTATCTGATGCTGCTGCCCTCGCTAAAGCCGCTAATTGCAACCTTGGCTGATAATCCGTTGCTGACCTTACTCATGATATACATAACTGCCTCCTGTTTATGGGCTGAACAGGAACAGACCTCATCCATGCTGATGGTGCTTAAATTCGTTGCTTTTTCCACCTTTGGGCTTTATCTGGTTACCCATTATACGACGCAAGGCTGCATCCGCCTGTTGGTCATTACGTTAAGTATTTTGAGCATACTCAATCTACTGGCGGTATTGCTCGTTCCCTCTTTTGCCATTCATGGGGGCGTCGAACATACAGGGCTGTGGAAAGGCATTTCCGGTCATAAAAACACACTGGGAACGCTCTCTCTGCTATGTTTTGTTTCACATGTCATTTATTTTTTCAGGGGAACACGCAAAACTTTGCATGTTGGCTTTATTTTGCTGAATGCCTTACTGCTCATCAAATGCCAATCCACTACTTCGTTGTTGCTGACTTCTTCCCTGTTCATGTTCATCCTTTTTATACTGCTATTCAAAAGAATCCGAAGCGTTGCGCTGCGTGGTTTCTTCATTAGCAGTTCCTGCCTGCTTGTGCTTTTGAGTCTCGTGTTCGCTTTAAGTTACGGGGATGCGATTGCATCGGAATTTGGCAAGACAACAACCTTGACTGGAAGAACAGAAATCTGGCAGGGAATTGCAGGCGCCATTGAAAGTCACTACTGGTTTGGTCATGGCTACGGTTCCTTCTGGGCAAACCGGCCTAGCATCTATGCCAATGGAATCCGATTTGATCTGACAAGCAGCCACAGCGGATTTCGGGATCTGTGGATCGATATCGGCCTTACGGGACTGTTGGCAACCATTACACTCGTCATAGCCACTTTATTTAAATTCAGAATCGGTAAAACCGATATGTATACATGGCTGACAGCAGCCGTATTCTTCTTATTCATCGTGTTAAACAACATTACAGACAGCCGCTTCCTAAATTCTCTGGCCATCTACTGGATCATATTCATCGTTATTGTGATTAAGGTACAGGAACGGCATAGACTATTAATAGCAGAAAAGGCGAACACGACAGTATGCAGCACACCCCCGCAACATTAGGGGCTACCAAACGATTAGTACGCAAAAAACCCCGTTTTCCTACGGCCTTAGATGGCGTTCGGAAACGGGGTACTTGGGATATAACGATCTACATTTGTGGAATGATCGCCAAAACGAGATTTAAAAATTTCTCACGTACCTTCTCTGCTGTATCCATTACTTCATCGTGGGACAGGGGCTGATCCAAGATGCCTGCCGCCATATTCGTGATGCAGGAGAAGCCCAGCACCTCAATGCCTGCATGACGGGCTACGATAACCTCGGACACCGTGGACATACCCACCGCGTCTGCACCCAGTGTGCGCAGCATAACGATTTCAGCAGGCGTTTCATAGTTTGGACCCAGCAATCCGGCATATACGCCTTCCTGCAAGCTGAAGCCCTGCTGAGCAGCGGTTTGCTTGGCAATCTCGCGCAAGCGACGGCTGTATGCCTCCGACATGTCAGGGAAGCGAACGCCCAGAGCTGCATCGTTCGGTCCGATCAGCGGATTTTGTCCGGTCAGATTGAGATGATCCGAGATAACCATCAGATCGCCTGCCTCATAAGACGTATTGACACCGCCTGCCGCATTTGTCACCAGCAGACTTTGAATACCCAATTGCTTCATGACCCGAACCGGGAAAGCCGTAAGCTGCGGGCCATAGCCCTCATACATATGGAAGCGGCCCTTCATCATAACTACAGCGCGACCTTCAATGGTACCTAGCAGCAATTCTCCTTCATGACCTTCTACCGTCGATACGGGAAAATGGGGAATATCCTGATAAGGAATACTAATTCCATCCTGAATCAAATCGGCCAGAATGCCGAGACCCGAGCCTAAAATAAGGCCAATTTCCGGACGGATTCCGCTCTTGGCACGGATATAATCTGCTGCTTCCTGAATCGTTGCTTGGTTGGCTGTTGACATCAATATCTCTCCTGTCTTGTACAATCGTTAGTTATAGTTGCTGTGATCGTTACTACAGTGATGACTATGGTAAATCGTCGTCACATGCGATCCTTGCTGTCGCTGGACGGACGATTGCCGCCGTGCGGATGATGCTTTTCGTAGACTTCCTTCATACTTCGCTTGGCTGTCTGCGCATAAACCTGCGTCGTGGACAGATCGGCATGGCCCAGCATCTCCTGTACGGAGCGCAAATCCGCTCCGCCCTCCAGCATATGTACCGCAAAAGAATGCCGCAGGGTATGCGGTGTAATATCCCCGCTTATGCCTGCTTCCTGACCGTACTTCTTGATCATTTTCCAAAAGCCCTGTCTGCTGAGACGCTGACCGGATACATTGAGGAACAAGGCTTCCTGTTCTACTACCCGAGATTCCTCATTCTGCCCGGATCGCAGCAACAACGCACGCTGCTCGTCCATATACGCTTGTGCCCACTGCGATGCCTCACGGCTGATCGGCACGACACGCTCCTTACCCGCCTCACCGCCACAGTGAACGAAGCGCATATCGGTGCGTACATCACGTATGTTCAGGGCGATCAGCTCGGATACGCGAATTCCTGTCGCATACAGCAGTTCCAGCATCGCCTTGTCCCGTCCCCCTTGCGGGGTGGAAACATTCGGCGCTGCCAGCAGACGTTCTATCTCATCCTGCGTGAGCACTGAAGGCTTCTTTTTGTTGGCCTTCGGCAGCTCCAGCAAGACAGACGGGTCATGACCCGTAATCCCCTCCCGAATGAGAAAATGGAAAAAGGAGCGGATAGAGGCTACGCTGCGCGAAATCGTCGCCGCGGCTTTTCCCTGTTCCTTCAAGCGTCCCAAATAAAGCACCAGATGAGAGCGTTGAACATGGTCCGGCTGCTCGATGTCGCAGCTTTCAGCGAACTCGACAAACTGCTGTACGTCCCGATGATACGCTTCCAATGTGCTGGGCGACAAGCCCTTTTCCTCTTCCATATATCGAACAAAAGGTTGAATATACATTTTCATGAGTTCCAGAAGTCTCCTTGTCCTGCATACAACGGTTCAATCGGATCAGTCTCAGCGTCTACATGGACTATTCTCCATACCAGTAAAAGAAACGCAGACGCTCCGACACCGCCGTCTTATACTCGGGTACGTCGGATAATTCCTGCCCGCCGAATACCTTGACTGCATGTCCTTCCGGTATCCGGTAATGATCCACAGGTGTAATCCAATCCCTAAACAACCCGAGGCTATAGTAGAACATACATGCCAAAACCCCGAACAGTATGAACAGACGCAGCCATTTTAGTCCTCTCCGCAACGATAGTACCATATGAATCAGCCGCCTTTTCCAGATTATAGGCCTTGTTAAGGCTCTCTATGGAAGGGTATGACAAGCTGTTCCTTTTTATACCGCTTAATGTCGTATAGCAGATCCCGAACCAAAAAAGTCCCCAACTAAAAAAGCTCTCCCCGAACGCGTCTTCGTCGGTGAGAGCTTGGGTTGTCAGCTTATTAATCCTAAGATTTGTTTTTCTTGGTTTTACCCAAAAATTTCTGGGCTGTCGTATCGTTCTTCGTCTTGCAACGATAACAAATGCCGTGAAAGTCCAAACGGTGGTCCACTACGGTAAAATTATATTCCCGTTCCAGACGCTCTTCCAGCGGTCCAAGCCAATCCTCCAGTATTTCATCCACACTGCCGCACTGCACACATATCAAATGGTGGTGGTGATGCTTGGTCGTATCGCCGCGCAGGTCATAACGCGCAACGCCATCACCAAAATTGATTTTCTCCACGACGTGCAGTTCACTTAGCAGTTCTAGGGTACGGTATACGGTTGCCAGACCGATTTCGGGAGCTTTCTCTTTAACGAGCATAAATACATCTTCCGCACTCAGATGATCATCTTCGTTCTCAAGTAAAACTCTGACGGTGGCTTCCCGCTGAGGCGTTAGTTTGTAGCCCTGGGATTGCAGCTGCTGCTTAATTTTTTCGATCCGTGCTTCCATGTGTCTCCCTCCCCCTGCAAAAGCTACTGCCCACTGCACTTTTTTTCACTCCTATTATTATAGGGGGTCTATACAAATAAAGTCAAACATTTTGAAACGGGGTCAGGGAGACACGGAGGCAGTCAGCATGGGAGTAACCCACTGCATCATGACTGGAGTGACCCAAGTTTCAAAGGACGCGCTACCAACGAGGAGCAACATCATTGCAGCGGTCAGCCCTGCGTAGGACAGCAAAGGACGAAGCATGCCAACAGATGTCCGTGTAGCGAGTATTTTAGTTTTGATCATATGAATGGAAAAGGTCATCGCAGCCACACTGCACACGAGCAGCACCGGAATGACGATTAAATTGTGGGGAGCCACGGAGACGAGGGAAAATAACAGCCCTTTCCACGAATATTGCCCCACCATATAGCCTACGGAAAATCCGATCAACACACCCTTGAGGAAATTCAGTACAAGAATGCCAGGAAGACCGATGACTGAAAGACCGCATACCCAGATTAAACCGACCCATTTTAGATGTAGAGACACACTATCCCAAAAGGTTGAGGTCGCTTGCGAACCAGTAAAGCCCTGCTCATTTTGATTGACCGTCACAAAAAAATCCTTTAGGTAACGCGACAAATCCTGTAGCTGCTCCAGCGAGAGCGCGTTCACCATCAGTGCACCAAAAACGACTCCTACCAGAAACAGCACGGCCAAAAAAAGATAATACGGCGTCTGATCCTTTAACGTATGACGAAACCACTGCATCGACGTCCTGCCCCTTTCATCTGCTTGTTTGTCCAAAAAACAACCGTAATCCGACGGCTGATGGCTAGGGTTCAGGGCAGCTTGCGCTGCAAAAGAAGATTCACGAGTGATGTGCCAAGCCAACGGCATAGATATTTAATGGTTATGAACAAGCAGACCCCGATATGACTTTAATAGGACATGACTTTATCGGGACAAGACTTTATTAGGACCTGGCTATTTTGCCGTATGTCCCGCCACCACCGGATACGAGGGAAAGCCGTCCCTCCCGGGAAAGGACAATTTGCTCTGCCAACGCGTCTCCGACAACCGCCGCCAGTTCCTCCTGTGTGACTTCATGTAAAATATTCATTTCTGTTCCGAACGCATTCAGCAGGTGGTTCAGCTTGGCTTTGCCCAGACCGGGGATAAATTCCAGTGGAATCTGGTAAATGTATGGCGGCCGATGTGATGGAATCACGGGCTGCTCACGATCGGCAATACTCCATATCCGATCCAGTACGCCCCGTACCAGCTTGGTATGACCACAGGCAGGACAGCGTTCATCCGCCATCTGCTGCTCATCCATAATCGTACCGCAGCTTTGACAGTAGGAACGATGGTACTTGCCCAGCTTTGGATTTAATCCGTAGTTGGCAGACACCCGTCGTCCTTCCTGACGCTCCAAAGCCATTCGGAATTCATCAAAGCATGGCCTTGCCATGGATAATTTGTTGTACTCCCGTCCAATTTTGCCGAGCGAATGGGCATCGGAATTGGTCAGGAAGCTGAAACGATCCAGCTCCGAGATCAATCCGGCCATAGACGAATCCGCACTTAACCCCAGCTCCACTCCGCTAATGAGCTGCATATCCAGCAGTTCCTCCATACGGGCCGCAGAACTTCCGTATATGCCCTTATGAGGGGTGAACACATGCGCTGGCACCATAATGCCTCCACGACCGTAAATTTGCTGCTGTAGCTCGCGTGGCGGGGCATAGATACGCTGCGAGCTGAGATTGACATTTTTCATGTGCCGAGCTATCCATTGCGTAAAATCCTCCATCGCCGCCAAATGGGGAAAATAGGCCAGGATGTGCGCCTCGGGACGACCCTCAGCCCGAATCTCCAGCTCCGTTCCCAGCAGCACAACCGTATCCCGGTACGCGATACCACCACCGCTGATTTCCGTCATTTCACCCGTATGCAAATAAGCGTGGATATCCTCCTGTACGTTCGGTGCGTGGCAGTCAATGATCCCGATCAGTCCGATGCCCTTGCGACCGGATGACTCCTTGGCAATGTTGGCAAAGGTCAGGTCACGACTGCCACTAATTTTGACCGGAGCTCCCTTTTCCGTTCTTCCGATATGAATATGGAGGTCAGCATAGCAATCTGTAATTTTCACCGTATTTCCGTTCATACCGCTTAAAAGCTCCCTGTGTGTTGGTAAAGCTGCCACGCATAGACAGCCAGAATCGTTTTGGCGTCACTAATCCGACCTTCACGAATGAGCGCCTGTGCTTCCTCCAGCGTCACCTCGAACAGCTCTAGAAATTCATCCTCATCCAGTTCCATTTCTCCCAACTCCAGCTCTTCGGCCACATAAAGATGAATGATTTCATCCGCAAATCCGGGGGAAGTATAAAAGGAGTGCAGCAGCTTCAGCGACTTGGCAGTATAGCCTGTCTCCTCTCTCAGCTCGCGTCCCGCTGCTTCCATCGGGTCCTCTCCCCGCTCAAGCTTACCTGCCGGGATTTCCACCTCACAGCGGCCCATCGCCTGTCTGTACTGATCCACAACCAGCATTTTCCCCTCATGCAGCGCCAACACGGCCACCGCCCCCGGATGCTTCACGATTTCACGCTTACCCGTGGAGCCGTCTGGAAGCTCTACCGTGTCCACCTGCAACGTAATCACTTTTCCTTCAAAAATGGGCTGCGTGGATACCGTTTTTTCCTCCAACGCAGGATTGGAATAAGGCTTGCGGTCTGGATTGTTCAATAGATCGTTCACTGGATCGTTCTGTTGATTGTTCATCAGTATGTTTCCTCCTTCGTCATCTATCTTTTCATTAACTATCGCCAACTTTAGTATAACTTGTCCACTTCGAGCATATGGTGGTATTATAACAAATTCCCCTGTTCAAAGGAGATTCGCCAATGAAAAGCTACCGTACCGAAACCACTCTCCATATTGTCGGCAAAGCCTGGCAGATTCAAGCCCTCCTGCGGCAATGGCAAAAGGAACACGGCTCCACTACCACGATCGCCTCGCTCGTGGTTCCAAAAAAGGTTCAGGTCTAAAGACAAGGGAACGCTGTTCCTGTCTTTAGCCTGAACCTTATGTGTATCGTGCGAGTCTTACTTCGTCGCCTCTTGAATAAGGGCTACGACCACTTCGGCAACCTTCACCAGATCATCTGCCTTGATTTTTTCCTGTGTCGTATGAATGTTCTGGTAGCCAACAGCCAAATTCACCGTTGGAATTCCCAGTCCGTTGAATACATTGGCATCCGAGCCACCACCGGAATGGAAGATCGGCGTTGCCAGCCCCAGCCCTTGTATAGCACGCTGAGCAACCTGCACAATTTCATCATGCTCCGTAAAGCTGAATGCCGGATAAATAACTTCGCTCCGGAACTCGCCTTGTGCACCAAATTCACGCGCGGTAGTTTCCAGTGCTTCACGCATATGCTGGATTTGATGATCCACCTTCTCCTGCACAATACTGCGTGCTTCCGCCCGGATCAGTACAAAATCGCATACCACATTCGTTGCTCCGCCGCCCTCGAAGCTGCCTATGTTAGCGGTCGTTTCCTTATCAATCCGTCCCAGCTTCATCTTGGAAATGGCCTTGGAGGCTACTTGAATGGCACTGATGCCATCTTCGGGATTTACACCTGCATGAGCGGACTTGCCTGTAATTTTCATTTCAATACGAGCCTGCGTTGGCGCAGCCACACAAATGGAGCCTACTTCACCATTGGAATCCAATGCATACCCAAAGTCCGCATCCAGCAATTCCGGTTTCATTGCCCGCGCGCCGAACAGACCGGACTCCTCACCTGCCGTAATCACAAACTGAATTTGTCCATGGGGAATTTTCTGCTCACGCACGACACGAATCGCCTCGAACAAAGCGGCAATCCCTGCCTTATCGTCTGCCCCCAAAATGGTTGAACCGTCACTGCGAATCCATCCATCCTCACCTAGTTGCGGCTTAATGCCTTTGCCTGGTGTAACGGTATCCATGTGGCAGGTAAAAAACAATTTAGGTGCTTGCTCCGCGCCTTCCGCCTTCCAGGTTACGATCAGATTACCCGAACCATGTCCGGTTCTTTCGCGGGAATCGTCTTCTGTTACCTCCAGCCCGAGTGCATTGAATTTTTCTTTCAGAACACGCGATATTTCCTGCTCGTGCTTGGTTTCGCTATCGACCTGTACGAGTTCTATAAATTCTTGCACGATGCGTTCTTTCACTACTTTTGCTGTCATTGAACTTCCCTCTCTTTCCCGTTTACGCTACAATACGGATAGATAGTCTTATATCTGACTTAAACCTATCCTAAAGGAGTTACACATGCCGAACAAAAAATGGGTTCGTTTTTTCATCTACATTATGCTCGCTGCGATGATTGGCTCTACGCTGTTCATGGTGATTGAGCCGTTGATTATGCCACTATAATGAATTGCGCTCTCAAGATATTCTGCCGTCCCCATGCTCCATGGAGGCTGTAGGCGGACAAGTTGTGGCGCAAGAAAACAGCGGGCTTCCGTGTAATCACAGAATAGCCCGCCTTTGCTTTATTAGAGGGAATGACTTTGCCATTCCGCCGCAAATGAAAATTGCTCCTCAAAGTAAGGTACAATCTCCTTCGCAATCTGCTCCACTGAAAAGGTCTGCTGTGTGCAATCCTCCAATGAAGTCACTCCGTATTCCTGAATTCCGCATGGAACGATACCTTGAAAGCCCTCATGCTGTATCCCTGATTTGATATTGAAGGCAAAACCATGACTGGTCACAAAGCCGCGACGGTGCTTACATTTGTTAAATTTGACTCCTATAGCCGCGATTTTAAGATTCCCGACCCATACCCCTGTGTATTTTGGCTTGCGGCTTCCTTCAATACCATGGGACGCCAGCAACCGAATGATCACCTCTTCCAGACTCCGGAGGTATCCGTGCAGGTCAAGCGCCTCCCGGTTGCCGAGCATAATCAGAGGATATCCGACCAGTTGCCCCGGTCCATGATATGTAATGTCTCCTCCGCGGTCAATCTGAAAGACACTGATTCCCTGAGCTTTCAACTGCTCCGGTGTGAGAAGCAGATGCTCAGGATGTTGCTGAGAGCCAATCGTGTAGGTCGGCGGGTGCTGGAGAAGCATAAGCGTTTCCCTCACCTCTCCCGCATCCACCTTCCCTACAATATCTTTCTGGACATCCCATGCATGTGCATACTCCACCCTATTCGTATAGGTTACATCAAGCGGTCGTCTGTTCACGGCCTGTCACTTCCTCTCCGTCCATTTACCCAACTGTTCGGATGATTAGTAAAGCTTCGTATCCAAGGTGTAGCCTTCAAGATTTTCTTTAACCCGTTGCAGGAATCGTCCGCAAATCACTCCATCCAAAATGCGATGATCCAGCGACAAGCACAGATTAGCCATCGAGCGAACCGCAATCATATCATCAATAACCACTGGTCTTTTGACAATGGATTCAAAGGTAAGAATTGCAGCCTGCGGATAGTTAATCACCGGATAAGATAAAATTGAACCAAAGGAGCCTGTGTTGTTTACAGTGAACGTTCCGCCTTGCATGTCGTCCAGTTTGAGCGTGCCTTCCCGGGTTTTACGTGCCAAATCGTCAATTTCACGAGCCAATCCAGCAATATTTTTCTGGTCCGCTTTTTTAATAACAGGGGTAAGAACGGAATCCTCAGTACCCACGGCCAATGAAATATTGATGTCTCTTTTGACGATAATTTTGTCCACAGCCCACACCGAGTTCATGATCGGATATTCCTTGATGGCATTCACGACTGCTTTCATGAGGAAAGCCAGATACGTAATATTGATGCCTTCTTTTTGCTTGAACTCGTTTTTGATCTTGTTGCGGAGCATCACCAGGTTGGTCACATCCACCTCAATCGTCGTCCAGGCATGTGGAATTTCCGAGACGCTTTGCCGCATATTGCGGGCAATCGCACTGCGAATCGGTGTAACATCGATAAAATACTCCGATCTGTTATTGTTGCTACCCTCAACTTCGATCACAGGAGCTTTTGGAGCCTCCGTCAAATGAATGCCACTGTTACGAACCGGAATAGCAGGGTCCATATTTTGAATTGGTATACTATGCTGAGCGGTGGACTGCTGTCTTCCGGCAAAAGGAGAGCCTTGTCCTGATGTCGTCGCAGTCGGCTGTTCAGACACTCCCGCCTGAGTAGATCCCCCCAGTTGTACATAATTCAGCACATCTTTACGGGTAATTCGTCCGCCCATGCCCGTGCCTGTCACCTGATTCAAGTCTATACTGTGCTGAGCAGCCAGTGTTTGCACCGCCGGGGAAAACCGTCCTCGCATGGATTGATCCGAAGCAGTACCCTGCTGGAATTGTGCTTGTGCGTTGCCCTGAGGTACCGGTGCAGCGGATGTCGCCCCAGTTGATGCAGCAGGTGTAGCTGACTTCGTCTGAATACGGCAAATCAATTCTCCAACAGCTACCGTCTGACCTTCCTCTGCTAACAGATCACCCATAATACCATCCAATGTCGATGGAATTTCCGCGTTCACTTTATCTGTAATGACCTCGCAAATCGGCTCGAATTGCTCCACCGTTTCGCCAGGTTGTTTCAACCATTTTGCAATTGTCGCCGATACAAGCGACTCTGCCAATTGGGGCATGGTCACGTCGGTCCATTGTGTTTGGTCTGACATTTTTTCAACTCCTTAACATCATAGGAGGGCGCGTTGTACCGCTGCCCCCGCTACACTTTTGGAATGCTTTCGTCTAATCCGCTCCATATTAATACATTGCAAGACGGCGCATCGCTTCCTTAACCTTATCCTTGTTTAACATATAAAACTTCTCCATCGGCGGGCTGATCGGCATTGCAGGCACGTCTGGAGCGCACAGACGCTCAATCGGCGCATCCAGCTCGAACAGACATTCCTCATTAATAATTGCGGATACCTCGGCACCGATGCCACCCGTTTTGTTGTCTTCATGCACGATGAGTACCTTGCCCGTATGCTTTGCAGCTTCAATGATGGCCTGACGATCCAGCGGCTGGAGTGTGCGCAAGTCCACAACGTGTGCAGTAATGCCCTCTTCCTTCTCCAGCTCCTCAGCAGCCTGCATGACAAAATGCAGCGGCTGGCTGTATCCGATGACTGTAATATCGTCACCTTCACGCAGCAAATTGGCTTTGCCAATTGGAACAATGTAATCGTCCTCAGGTACTTCACCCTTGATCAGCTTGTAGCACTTTTTGTTCTCAAAATACAGCACCGGATCAGGGTCGCGGATCGCTGCTTTCAGCAGTCCCTTGGCATCATACGCGGTAAAAGGAGCTACAATTTTCAGACCCGGTGTACCAAAAAAGATAGATTCCGGACACTGTGAATGATACAAGCCGCCAAAAATACCGCCACCAATAGGCGCACGTATCACAACAGGACAGCTCCAGTCGTTATTAGAGCGATAGCGAATTTTAGCTGCTTCACTAATAATCTGATTGGTTGCCGGGAGCATGAAGTCAGAATATTGCATTTCGGCAATCGGCTTCATTCCGTACATGGCCGCACCAATCGCAACTCCGGCAATAGCCGACTCTGCCAATGGCGTATCCAAGACACGCTGCTCACCGAATTGATCCATAAGACCCTTGGTGGTCGTAAAGACACCACCCTTAACACCAACATCCTCACCTAACACAAAAACCGTTTCATCCTGCTCCATCTCTTCCTTCATGGCAAGACGAATCGCATCAATATATTCCATAACCGCCATAATTACCGGCCCTCCCCATCGCTGTCAGCATATACATGCAGTAGCGTATCTTCGGGCTTCGGAAAAGGCGCATTATCCGCATATTCAATCGCTTCCTTGACCTCGAGCAGCAGCTCAGCCGACAAATCCGCGTCCTTGGCCTCATCCCAAATGCCGCATTCCAGCAAATAATTTTTCATACGGGCTACGCCGTCCTTGGCCCAGTTCTCATCCACTTCTTCTTTGGTCCGGTAAGCCAGATCGTTATCCGAGGTGGAGTGAGGAGACAGGCGGTACATCATCGCTTCAATAAGCGTTGGCCCCTCGCCACGAATAGCACGTTCACGCGCTTCCTTGACGGCTGCATACACTTCCAGCGCATCGTTACCATCGACCCGAATTCCAGGGAATCCGTATCCCAAAGCACGGTCGCTCACCTTGCCCGCCATTTGCTTATGAACCGGAACCGATATCGCATATTGATTGTTTTCACACATAATGATGACTGGCAGCTTCTGTACGCCTGCAAAGTTACAGCCTTCGTGAAAATCTCCCTGGTTGCTGGAGCCTTCCCCAAATGTAACGAACGATACAAAATCCTTCTTCTGCATCTTGGCAGCCAGCGCTACACCTACTGCGTGTGGAACCTGCGTCGTCACCGGGCTGGAGCCTGTCACAATACGCAGCCGTTTACTGCCAAAATGACCCGGCATCTGCCGACCACCGCTATTGGGATCGTCCGCCTTGGCGAATGCCGACAGCATCAGTTCGCGTGGCGTCATACCAACCGCAAGCACGAATCCGTAATCCCGGTAATAGGGAAGAAAATAGTCCTTCTCCCGATCCAGCCCGAAAGCCGCACCTACTTGTGCCGCCTCCTGTCCAATGCCGGAAACGTGAAAATTAATTTTCCCTGCCCGTTGCAGGAGCATGTTGCGCTCGTCAAATCTTCTTGCGAGCAGCATATATCTGTACATGTCAATAACTTGTCCGTTAGTAAGTCCCAGCTGTTCATGTCTGAAGCCAGCGTCTACAGCGCCTTTTGAACTCATTGAGGCACCTCCTTAAGAATCAAACATCCTACTACCATCACCTAGTACCATCTTGTCTTAAAACCTGGTACTAAACTCTGGCTAACCCCATTATAATCCTTTTCTCCCCAAAAAGAAAAGCACCGATTTATTAAGATAAATTATATCCCTATCGCCTGTCCATCAACCGCCAGCATCGCTTCTCCCAAAATCTCCGACAATGTCGGATGTGGATGAATAAGCTGTCCGACTTCCCACGGCGTAGCATCCAACAGCTGCGCAAGAGCCGCCTCGCTAATAAGGTCCGTCACATGTGTACCGATCATATGTACACCGAGAATATCATTTGTTTCCTCATCAGCAACCACTTTGACGAAGCCGTCCCGACTGCCATACACCAGCGATTTTCCGATAGCCTGAAAAGGGAACTTCCCTGTCTTCACCTGATGTCCACGCTCACGGGCTTCTTGCTCTGTCAGGCCAACACTAGCTGCCTCAGGACGTGTATAAATACAACGCGGAATCAGATGATTCGGTACGCTGTGAACCACTTCGCCCGCCAGATGATGGACTGCCAGTAGCCCTTCATGACTCGCCGCGTGCGCCAGTTGTAAGCCTCCGATGCAATCCCCGATCGCATAAATATGCGGCTCATTCGTCTGCAAATGCTCATTAACCGAGATAAAGCCACGCTCTACGCGGATATCCGTATTTTCCAGTCCGATATTTTCCACATTCGCCTGACGACCTACCGAAATGAGCAGCTTGGAAGCGCTGAGTGTTTCGGTTTCGTCCCCTTTTTGCACGTCAATCTGTACGCTTTCCTCATCCTTGCCGTACGTTTCAGCCAGCACTTGCGAGCCTGTCAGCACCTTGACACCACGCTTGGTTAAGAGGCGCTGCATTTCACGCGAAACATCCTCGTCCTCGGTTGGAATAAGCCGATTCGCCGCCTCGACCACCGTAACCTCCACGCCAAAATCGTTCAGCATGGAAGCCCATTCCACGCCAATAACGCCACCACCTACGATAATCAGCGAGGCTGGTAATTCTTCCATCGTCAACGCTTCGTCACTACTCAAAATAAATTCGCCATCCGGCTCCAATCCGGGTAGCACACGCGGGCGTGATCCCGTTGCAATAATGAGATGGGCGGGAACAATCGTCTCCATCTCGCCATCTTCCAGCTCCACGGCAACTGCGCCGCTTTTTGGAGAAAAAATCGACGGTCCAATCACGCGCCCTTTGCCGCTCAGCACCGTGATTTTATTTTTACGCATCAAAAATTGCACGCCCTGATGTAACTGCTCTACAACGGCTTCCTTCCGCTCTTGTACCTTGGGAAAAACAAGCTGCGCTCCCGAGGTCTCAATGCCGTATTGCGCACTTTCCTTAATCGTCGCATACACTTCCGCACTGCGCAGCAAAGCCTTGCTTGGGATACATCCACGGTGCAGACAGGTTCCACCTAGCTTGTCCTTTTCGATAATAACGACTTCCTTGCCGAGCTGGGCAGCGCGAATCGCTGCAACATACCCTCCGGTTCCTCCGCCCAAAATAGCGACATCACAATGTATAGTCATGCTTCTCCTCCATTTAACATTGATTATATATAGCTTATTGTACTCTCTTTATTTCTCTGTACAAAATATAGTGTTTATGCATAGACTATAGGCCGTCTAACAACCCGTTCCCGGCATCTACTGTAAATTACTCATACAAAGCGTCCCGTAACTTGGTAGACATTCTTGGAGTTTGAGCTGTTTTGGCCCGTAGCGCTTTGCGAAAGGATTCATTTTGCTTGCGCAGAAGGTCCAGCTCTGTCTCCAGCTCCGTCATCAACTCCTGTGCCTCTTGGCTTACCAGCCCTTGCTCCAGTAATGCTTCTATTTTGGCACTATAATCCGTATCATTTTGGTTCATGCCTGTCCCCTCTTCCCTCTATTCCACTATACTTCACCATATCATGCTCACGGCAACAGGGCAATGACGTCCACATTTACGCTCAAAGAATAGATATACAATAACATGTCGAAAAACAATATATTTTCTCTAGTCTGTTTGCTGCACATTATGGTAATCTATAATGGCCTTTTCTTTCGGGAATAATAGATTCACAGCGTTATGCGCATGTTACAGAGAGGGGAATTCGCGTTGCCTACAGGACGAATTACGATCATTACAGGCCCCATGTTTAGCGAAAAATCCGGCGAACTGATTCGCCGCTGTCAAAAATTAATTCAATACGGGCACCGTAAGGTGGTCGCTTACAAACCAGCTGAAGATAACCGCTACGCCAAGGATGAAATTGTAAGCCGCATCGGATATCGGCTGCCCGCCATCTCCATTCCGAAAAAGCTCACAGATGAGCTTGTTCAGCGGATTTTGGAAGAAACGAAGGATGCCGATGTGGTCGCCTTTGACGAAGTACAGTTTTTCAGCCGTCATATTATGATGTTAGTGGAGGAGTTAGCCTACTGTGGCAAGCACGTGATTGCAGATGGACTCAATTTGGACTACCGGGGTAAGGAATTCGGATATGTTGGCGGTTTACTCGCCATGGCAGATGACATCGAAAAGCTAGCTTCCTTTTGCGCCGTATGTGGAAGTTCGAAAGCTGTATATACCCAGCGTATGGTGAACGGAAAGCCTTCCACTGTAGGGCCCATCGTAATGATCGGCGACTCTGAGGCATATGAACCGCGTTGCCGTAATTGCTTCATACCACCCCATAAAGTAAACTGCGATTAGCACGGAGAATTTGCCGTCAGACTGCGATACAGGCATGATAACCAGCGGATTTTTTTCTTGTATTTTTTTGGAACGATTCGAGCAATTGCCCCGTATATTCTGTTAAGCAGTATAAGTTTTTTAGTTTTCGTATGAACACCATGACCATGATATTATCGGGGGGCTTACTTATGAGTTTTTTCAACAAAATCTTGGCAAGCGCAGGAATCGGTTCAGCTAAAGTCGATACATTGGTGGACCAGGCCGTGTATGTCCCTGGCGAAGAGCTTAGTGGCATCATGCGTATCAAAGGCGGTAAAATTGATCAGGAAATCGGTAAAATTGACATCGAACTCAAAACAGAATATATCGAAGAGCACGATGACAAGAAAACCACTTCCACCTGCTGCATCGCTCGGGTCAAGGTATCCGACGGCTTTCATTTAAAGCAAGGACAGGAGCTTGAAATCCCTTTTTCTTTTTGGTTGCCATTGGAAACACCTGTCACTCATGCCAAACAGCCCGTATGGCTGGATACAGCATTAGACATCGGTATGGCCTTGGACCCGACCGACCGTGACTCACTCAAAATCGAGCCGCATCCCTATATGAGTACGGTGTTTGAGGCCGTTCACCTGTTGGGCTTCCGATTCCATTCCTCCACCTGCGAACGTCATCCCAAGCTGGGACGCGGTGTTCCGTACGTGCAGGAATTTGAATTTACGCCCGGATCGGAATATGCACGCGATATCGAGGAGCTAGAACTGATTATGCAGTTGGAGCCCGAAGGCGTACATGTGCTTGTCGAAGTAGATCGTAGAGGCAGAGGGTTATCCGGCTGGCTGGAGACTGCCTTTGATATGGACGAGCGTCATGCCTGGTTGAGCTTAAGCCGGGAAGAGCTGTCTTATGGACCAGATCATATCGCAGATGCGCTGGAGGAACTGATCGACAGACAGCTTCGATAAATATGTAGATATAACAAAAAAATCCCCGCCGTTTAACTCACGGTTGGGGATTTTTAATGATCTTCAAAATACTCTACCGATTCCGTATCGTCTGCATAGGCTAAAGTGGCAGCATATCCTGCCGTTCCGCCTTGTGCTTGCAAGCCTTGCATACCCCATACAGAGAACCATTGTCATCTGCGTAAAAGGTTAATTTGTCTTCTTTTTTACAAAAGGAGCATTTTTGCTTGCCCGTGCCCTGGATAGAGTCAGACAGTCCAAACCCAGATTGGACTTGAATCTCTGTTGCGTCTGTATTCTCGCGAGAACCGGAAGATACCTTAGACTTGGACACGTTCCCGATGCGGGATTGTCGGACAGACTTACGAGGACGAAATTCAACGACATTACTGCCCCGCTGTTCATTCACTTGTTTGTTGCTGCTGCGACCACGCCATGCCATAACAATCCAACCCAACGCCACCAACAACACGCCGACGATCACCCAAGTTAGACTATTCCACATGCCTTCATCCCCGCCTTTGCTTTAAATTCATTTGGGTTAGTTCCACTTGCCCGTATAATACAAGCTTTATTTTATTTCGTCTAACGGAATCCCGTTCAATGCAATAACCTTATTCATTGAAATATATCCGAGAACACGACTGTCTGTACTGTTCATCCGATTGTCTCCCAACACAGAAATCATACCCTCCGGTACAACATCCGACTCACCTTCTCAGTAGGAAATTAAGCATGTTAGGTAAGTCGCCTTTTTACAAATTGTACATCATCCTTCTGAAAAACGATAATATCCCTCTATGGAAATCGTTCTCCTTATAATAATGCTTATCCACAGCCATATGATCCCCTACCATCATAGTAGGCTGCATCGAAGGCCCATTCACTGAGTATGACTTTACATCATCACTTACATTGATAGTCCCAATCCATGTTTAAATTTTGCAAAATACAAACAAAAACAGTCACCCCCGAGAGGATGACCTATTCATAAAGTATTCATCATTTACCATAATTATCAATATATTAACACATCTGCGGTTATTGGGCTATCTTTTTCAATCCTTCTTAATTTTCTTTGGAGTTTCCACTACAGGAGGTTTTTTAGTGACTTTCAGATAACATTCGGCACAAATCACAATTCCTCTATACAGAACAATCGACTCTTTACTATTACAGAATAGGCAATGGTGAGAATGGGAACGTACTTTAAGCTTGTGTGGATTCTCTATCATATATAACACTCCTCTTTTTAATATGTAGAACGAATTACCTTTGAACTCCTATTTGGTAAATGTATCATCAATACCGAGCAATTCAGATACCCGTCTCCTGTATCGCTTGGCTTTACGGGTGCCGTGTATAAGATTTGACAAGCGGGAAGCTGGAATTTGATAAGTCTTGCAAAAGGTCTGTTGATCCATATGCCTTTCAACCAACTTCTGCTTAATCGCCCATCCAAATTCAGTTACAGGATGTTTGTCGTTATTCAAAAGACTCACCTTTTTCTGTTTATGTATTGTTGTTACTTATACTTATAATGCTTAATATAGCTTTACACTATCATGCTTAGACTGGAATTTGGAATGATAGGATATTGGTTAACACTCTTCAATTTTTGGACATAATTGACATTCATTCAAATCGGCATATATAATCACTTTGCACATGTGAAAATCAGGAGGACTACAGTTATCTCCCACGATAGCATCAAGATAAACAATCATGGAGCAAGCTAAAATACTACACTTCGCTTATAACAGAATACATCTATTTCTAAAATGAAACCTCGTTATTAAGACACTTCATTGGTATGACTTGGATAATAAGAATTAATTCCTAGCTAAACTTTTTTCAAAGTTAGATTCATTCTCTACTTTATAAACTTTGCTCTGTCGGCACTTCTCCATCTTCAAATGGTTTAAAAAATGGCAACGCGAACGATCCGAAGTCTTTAATAATCTCTTGGGTCACCCGCTTCCTTCTGTTTTCATGGACACATGGTAGTCCCCGTTTTCCGTATATTTCTTGGTCAGAGCAATCAACTCAATGTGCCCCTTGTACCACCCCTCACAAAATAAAAAGAGACAGCAGCGGGCTATTACACCCACACTGTCTCTGCTGAGTTCCATCTAAAACTATGTTGATCTCAATTATACTTTGAATTTGCCGATTTGCCCTTGCAGGTCCTCTGCCATGGTAGACAGGTTTCTTGCAGCTGAAGCAATTTCCTCCATCGATGCCAGTTGCTCTTGTGTTGCAGCAGACACGTGCTGTGTTCCGGCTGCGGCTTCCTCGGCAATCGCTGAAATTTGTCTGACAAAGCCAACGACTTCATCCGTACTTGCAGACATTTGCTCCGATCCAGCGGATACCTCTTCAATCTCACTCGCTACTTTATTAACGGTTTCCTGAATCAGTTCAAAGGATGCACCTGCATTCTGCACGACTTCCCGACCTGTCATGACATCTTTTCCATTGGACGCTACAGCCTCGATCGCATGGGCAGTGTCCTTTTGAATCAACCCAACAAGCTCCGTAATTTGTTGAGCAGAATAAGCCGATTGTTCAGCCAATTTGCGCACTTCACCCGCAACTACAGCAAATCCGCGACCGTGTTCTCCTGCTCGGGCTGCTTCAATTGCAGCATTCAGGGCAAGAAGATTTGTCTGACTTGAAATATTGGTGATCACATCAATAATCTTGCCAATTTCGTCGGAACGCTCTCCCAATCCAGCCATAAGATCAGCCAGACCATTCATCGAATGATTTACTGCGTTCATTTGTGTAACAGCCTGTTGAATCAGTTGGTTACCTTCAGCTGATTTGTGGGCCGCATCCTGAGCAGATGCAAATACATTTTGCGCACGAATGGCAATTTGTTCAACACCGATAGACATTTCCTCAATAGCTTGGGATGACTTCGTAACCATATCCACCTGTTGAGCCGTGCCTGTAGCTACTTCTTGCACCGTCTCGGTTATTTGTGCGGAAGCTTGGCTATTTTGTTCTGCGCTGGCTGTCAATTCCTCTGAGGAAGTAGTTACCAACTCTGACGTTTTACTAACCGATTGAATCAGTTGGCGCAGGTTTTGAACCATTGCATTAAAAGAATGTGACAAGGCATGGATCTCGTCCTTGCTCTTCACTGTTATTTCCTCGCCCGTCAGATCACCTGCTGCTATTCTCTCAGCAGCGCGACTGATTCGCAAGATTGGTTTGGATATGGATTGCGCTATGAGGATAGAAATCACCAGCGCCAAGACGACTGCTGCAACGCTTAAAACGATGACCATTTGTCTACCTGAAATATAGTTGTCAACTGCTTCTTTCGTAGTCAGTTTTGATCCATCTGCATTCAATTTAATGAGCTTAATAATCATATCGTTTGCGTTATTCCATAGCGCATAAGACTCTTTGTGAAGAATGCTTGATTGAGCATAATCGTTAGCTTTGCCCGCTGCAATCACTTCTGGCAATTTATCCAGGTACTCTGAATATTTTTTGGAGAAATCATCATACATTTCACGTTCTTGAGGAGTAGCAATTAATTTCTCGTATGTTTTTCGGCCGTTCTCGACCTTTTTCAAAACCTGATTGTATTCAGTTTCAACCTTTTTCACTTCCTCAGGGTCACGTTCTACAATTATATTCAATGAGAGCCGCTCTACATCGGAAACATCACCGTTTAAAGTTCCCAGAATAGTCACACTCGGCATCCAATGACTATCAATTTCCATCGATGTGTCACCTAAGTTTTTCATTTTTGAGATGGACACTGTACTTATGAGAATCAATAAAACAATAACCGTAAGAAAACCTAATAACAATTTTGTTCGGATGTTGAATTTCATATATTCGCTCCTCAATCTCTTTTTAGTAAATATTATATCGACAAGAATCAACACATTATTTATATCAAACTAAAGAGATTTTTCAGAACTGTTTCCAAAAGGGAAAATTTTACTTTGTGATGATTAGTGAAGCTGATTCAGGTTTGTTTTATAAACAGCGTGGACGTGTTATGTTGATCTCGAGCAATAGTTCCGCCATATAGCAAGGGGAATGCTTAAAAACCTCATTTACTCCTTCTATGATTATCCCTAAAATAGCGTAGGCGTAGTAACTTGGTATGGTTGCAAGAAAATCTTCTTCTGGTCGCGGACTAGCCGTTGCCGGAATTACACTTAGTGTGATTCCTTTAGTTGTTCTAATCATTTTTGGCATATTTACTGCGTTAGGCTCATATAGCATTTGGTCTCTTTTAACCTTTATACAGATGAGCCGTTTACCAGTCTTTTTTTTATGAAACATTAGCCTTCACCAGTATTAAAAATACCGTTATTTATTGGATTTTTCACAATCCCAATAAATAACGGTATCAATTGATATGCTACATATAATTTTATCAGTTTAACATAGCTAATCTCGGATCAATCATTCTAACCCTTTCAGGACACTTTATTCTCAATCCGCAGCTTATCAGCTACCATCGCAATAAATTCGCTATTCGTTGGCTTGGATTTAGAAATATTAATCGTATATCCAAATAAGTGAGAGATACTGTCGATATTGCCACGTGTCCATGCTACCTCGATGGCATGACGAATGGCGCGTTCCACGCGAGATGCCGTCGTTTTGAATTTTTCGGCGATTGCCGGATATAATGTTTTGGTGATAGAACCCAAAATTTCAATATTATTGTACACCATCGTAATGGCTTCGCGTAAATATTGGTAACCCTTAATGTGGGCTGGCACACCGATTTCATGGATAATGGCCGTAATACTGGCATCTAGGTTTTTAGTTTTCCCCATTGGAACCACATTAGAACGCATGGAAGAAATGGTCAACGGACTGCTGCTGACTAATTGTGGCCCCACCAATTGACGAACGCGGTTGGCAAGCACTTCCATGTCAAACGGCTTCAAAATATAATAAGATGCCCCGAGCTGTACGGCCCTTTGCGTAATATTTTCTTGACCGAATGCAGTCAGCATAATGATTTTCGGCTGTGGAGACAGGTTCATTTCTCTCAAGCGCTCCAATACACCGAGACCATCCAGATGAGGCATGATAATATCTAAAATAAGTACATCAGGTACGTTGCGGGATTCTGCGATGTGTTGGAGCACTTCTTCACCATTATAGGCGATTCCTGTAACTTCCATATCCTCCTGATCGGAAATATATTCGGCAAGCAGATTCGTAAATTCCCGGTTGTCATCAGCCAACAATACCTCAATTTTTTGCAATGTACTTCCTCCTTATTGAGTGTTCTTCAGTTAGGATATCAGTTTACAGCAAATAAATATTTCTTGTCGGAGTATATGATTTCGACATCGAATTATGAATTCCTTCTGTCGAAAATTATTTTTATTTATTTTATTTATTGTTTCCATTATAATTAATTCTTTAACTTGCTATTACGAGCTTATTCTTGGGCTTTCGACAAAAAAATCTTAAGGCCACTAGCTCGCCTTAAGATTCGAGGATGATTTGAAGCTTATGTTATTCTGCATGATTCCTGCATCGCGTAGCATCCATTCGATAAAGCAGCCGTAGCCTGATTTCGGATCATTAACAAATACATGCGTCACAGCCCCGATGAGCTTGCCGTTTTGAATAATTGGGCTTCCGCTCATCCCTTGTACAATTCCCCCGGTCTTGTCCAGTAGCTTTGGATCTACGATACGGATAACAAGTCCTTTGGTTGCCGGTTTATCCTGTTGAGAAATGTGTACGACCTCTGCCTGAAACCGCTGAATCTGCTGACCTTCCAATACAGTCAAAATTTCTGCGGGTCCTTCCCTTACTTCATTTGCAAGTGCCACAGGAATCGGCTTGGAATATAAACCATATTGCGGCTCATCTGACATCTTCCCAAAAATCCCGAAGTTCGTGTTTCGTTCAATATTACCTAACACCCGATGATCCTTGAGAAAATGTGCGCGTTTTTCCCCAGGTTCACCACTTTGACTTTTCGCAATTGACGTCACATTGGATTGTACTATTTCCCCGCTCCCCACAACAATGGGGGTCTGGGTATTCATGTCGGTGATAACGTGCCCTAAGGCCCCGTATACCCCCTGATCCGGTGCGTAAAAGGTCAAGGTGCCTACACCCGCAGCCGAGTCCCTGATATACAGTCCAAGCCGCCAAGCTTTGTCATCGCGATCATAAGCTGGTGTCAGCTTGGTGGAAATCGTCTGCTCCCCTCGGCAAAGCGTGATGTCGAGCGGCTTTTTGTTCTTGCCTGCTTCCTCTACAGCCTCCGCTACCCTTGTCAGGCTATCCAGCGGTTTTCCATTCATATGGGTGATCCGGTCACCGAGACGAATCCCGGCCGTCTCTCCAGGTGACACCTTGCGGTCCATACTTTCCTGAATGACATGATGACCAACAACAAGCACCCCTGAAGATTTTACTTTGACCCCAATCGTCTGACCCCCTGGATACACCTTCAAGTCGGGAATCACGCTATCTTGAGTCGTCTTCGCTACATGGGAACCGAATAATTCCAGAGAAGCTTGTGGAGGCAGCGCTGCATGCACAGGCTTGGCGTTACCGATACAACAAATAAGAAAAACAAGCAAAAGACCGAGCAATTTGATCCTGGAGTAAAAATTCAATGGCTGTCACGCTCCCTTTGCTTCTTTCGCTTGACGAGTAAAGGTGGTCGCCAATTGCGTACCTATAAGGTAACCTTGCCCCCAGGCTTTTATAACTGTTAATCATTACGCCAGCCGCTCTTTTCAGGCTTTCTTTCCTTCCGCCAGATTCAGCATTTCCTGTGCGTGATGCAAAGTTTTTTCGGTAATTTCCACGCCGCCCAGCATACGCGCCAATTCCTTCACACGTCCGTCCTCGTTTAACGCCTCAATTTGCGTCATTGTACGTTCGTCATGAACATTTTTTTCAATGAGATACTGATGATCCGCCATACATGCCACCTGCGGCAAATGAGTAATGGAGAACACCTGACAGACGGAAGACAAACGATACAGTTTTTCCGCAATGGATTGAGCCGCACGACCACTGACCCCAGTATCCACCTCGTCAAAAATGAGTACCGGAATTTGATCATGACGGGCAAAAATACTTTTCATCGCCAACATGATACGGGACAGCTCACCACCAGAGGCAATCTTGCCCAGTGGACGAAGCGGCTCCCCCGGATTCGGTGAAATCAGAAACTCCGCATTATCAATGCCCTGCTTGGTTGGCCGTACCCGCCGACCTTTATATTCGTATCCGCGCGGATCTTCAATCGGATCAATACGTACCTTGAGTGACGTTCTTTCCATTTGCAGATCCTTTAGCTCCTGCTCTACCTGCTCGGCCAGCTCTTCAGCACAAATTTCACGCGCTTCTGTAAGCTCTTCTGCAATCTGGAGCAAATCCGAAAGCAATTCATCCCGCTTGGCAATTAACTGCTCCAGCCGTTCATCCTTATTCTCCAGCATATCGGTTTCCTGCTCAATACGGCTATAGTATTCCAAAATCTGCTCAATACTATCACCATATTTTCGCTGTAATCCGGTAATTTGGTTTAGCCGTTGCTCCACTTCATGTAGCTTGCCCGGATTAAATTCAATATCCTCACGGTATGAGCGTAATTGGAACGCCGCATCCTCTAACTGGTAAAAAGCAGATTGAATCTGCTCCGCAATGGGCTGGAGGCTTTTGCTGTCGTAACCTTGGACATCATTCAAGCTGGACAACACGTTATTAATCATGTCCAGTCCGCCTCTGCCACTTAGCAGCTCGTAGGCTCCTGATATCCCATCCATCATTTTCTCACTATGGGATAGCTTGACCCGTTCTTCTGCCAATAATTCATCCTCTCCCAATTTAAGCTCAGCAGCAGCAATTTCCTCCAATTGGAACCGGTACATGTCCAATAGCTGGTAGGCTTTTTGACTGGAGCTTTGCAGCTCCCGCACTTCTTTTTCCGCTTTGACAAAAGCATTATAACGCTCTCTGTAGAGCATTTTGACCGGACCGATGACCGAATCACCGAACGTATCCAGCAACGTCAGGTGGCGGTCTGCGCGTAGCAAACTTTGATGCTCATGCTGACCATGAATATTGACGAGTTGCTCTCCTACCTCGCGCAGCATCGTTAAATTAACCATTTGTCCGTTAATCCGTGATGAACTTTTGCCTTGTACGGTCAATTCCCGCCGAATTAATAGATGCTCTTCCGCATTCGCTTTGATTCCTTGTTCTTCTAGCGTTGCCCAGACCGGATGCTTTACAGGAAGCTCAAACAGCGCCTCCATTTCTGCCTTTTCACATCCATAACGGACCAGATCAGCGGAACCTCTGCCTCCAGCAATCAGACCGAGAGCATCAATAATGATCGATTTACCCGCGCCTGTTTCCCCAGTCAATACGTGGAACCCTTTATAAAAATGAACATCGACAGCCTCTACGACTGCCAAATTTCGTATAGATAAAGTGACCAGCATCGTTCTTTCACCTCTATGATGTACGAATTCAAACGTCTAATAAGCCTGAGAAATGTGTTCAGGAAATGTAGCCCATAAGACGATTCACAATAGTCTCACTGTTCTCTTCCGAACGGCAAATAATCAAAATGGTGTCATCGCCACTAATGGTGCCCATAATTTCAGACCATTCAATGTTGTCCAGTAATGCTGCAATCGAATTTGCCGTCCCCGGCAAGCACTTCATCACGATCAGATTGGTCGTATAGTCAATATGCAAAAAGTTATCCACCAATGTACGTTTCAGCTTCTGCGCCGGGTTATATCGCTGATCTGAGGGCATCGAATACTTATATCTGCCATCATCCATCGGAACTTTAATAAGCAGCAGTTCCTTGATATCCCGAGATACGGTAGCTTGAGTGACCTGAAAACCAGCCTTGCGTAAAGCTTCCACCAGATCGTCCTGCGTTTCAATTTCCCGTTGTGAAATAATTTCCCTGATTTTAATATGTCGTTGACCCTTCATAAAATCCTCCTATGGATTACTCTTCATATTCCTCTTCTTCGATGTCTTCCACCAATGTAATAAGGCGGATACTTTGATCGTCCGTATCAACGTACAATACGCCCACACAGCCCGGATAAAGCAGTAGATAAGGCAGAAGCCTGTCCCGCAAATCAGGACCATTCCACTCCATCGGTCTCTTGCGACGCGACGTTTTGACCATATATGTCGAACCTTTTCGCACAGCCACATAGTCTATAAACAAACGGCTATACACGGTATGTCCATTCACTTTAAAAGCAAGCGGTATTTTCATCTTTCCGCCCACCAGTTCATAACCCGCGTCTTCCAGCAAATCCACAGCAGGCCCTTCGTCCATCTCCTCGTTAATCGGTATCGTCTTTAACACAAGCGGTCCCGGCTCCTTTAACCAGGTGCGCAGGCCATAAAATGCCCATACCGCTAATATTACGCCGATCACAATAATGATAACCGTATCATATCGCGTATCCATGAATCGATCACCTCATGGACATATTCTAGGACAGAAGGTAAAATCCCTTTTCTCCTGTATATCTCATTATATGCGAACGTGAGTTCGTTGATCAATCCCTCACACCAAAAAGAGGTTCCCTTAAGTTCACAGAACTCTTGAGAACCCCTGAATGTTACTTACGCGATGGACCATTATTGAAGGTCTGACCCGCTTCCTGAACAGTAAGGTCAATTAACGGACGGAAATCAACATTTTCATGTTGCGGGTCTACACCAGCAGACTTATCCAAACGCCAATGGGCCAAAAATTCAATATTGCCTTCCCCACCCGTAATAGGGGAATAAGCCAATCCTTGCAGCGAAAGTCCCAGCTCATGCGAGAACGTCAGGATGGTTTGCAACACTTCTTTATGCGTTGCGGAATCACGAACGACACCCGATTTCCCCACCTTTTCACGCCCGGCTTCAAATTGCGGCTTGATCAGAGCCACAATGTCAGCAGGCTGATGCAGCAACGCAAGCAATGGAGGTAATATAATTCGCAGCGAAATAAAAGAAACATCAATACTTGCGAAATTCGGCACAGGACCGTTCAAATCCGCAGGCGTCATATATCTGAAATTCGTTTTCTCCATTACGCATACCCGTTCGTCATTACGAAGCGACCAGTCCAGCTGATTATATCCCACGTCAATGGCATATACATACTCCGCTCCGTGCTGGAGCGCACAGTCCGTAAATCCTCCGGTGGATGACCCGATATCCAGCATCGTCCTGCCCTTCATATCCAGCTCGAATTGACGGATAGCCTTTTCCAGCTTCAATCCTCCACGGCTTACATACGGATGCACTGCGCCTTTTACTTTAAGCTCGCTATCGCGAGGCACCTTCATACCCGCCTTTTCGATCCTTTCGCTGTCGGCCAGTACTAGACCTGCCATAATGGCGGGGTTT
>NZ_ASRY01000305.1 GCF_000520815.1 Paenibacillus maysiensis
ACCCCCGGATTTCTTGAATGAGCACACAAGGGTAGAAATCCGGGGAGGTGATGCTTCCGAAGCGAGCTTTCCTGCGGAAGGCTTTTAAGGCGAACGCTACCGCTTGTACCAGCACCATTCCGCCTACTTCGTTTTTATGTACATCTATGACAAACACTACTCAAACAAAAAAATAAACAGACGTAAATACGAAAATAATCGCATTTGCGTCTGTTTAGTCTCACATTCAATCCGAACTGCACATTCTTTTCAGGAATACAGTCATTTGATAAAAAGATGGTGTTTGGAGTGACTCCATGGCGGTCAGCCAGCGGAGTGGGCCATTTGAATCTGAAGAAGCGGAGCGTTCGCCGTTGCCGCCGGATTTTCCCCATAAGAATCTAATCGAAAAAAATCCGGCGGCAACAGCGATCGTAAGATCAAATGGACTACGCAGCGCTCCTAGCGTCCCTAACACTCCCAAACCACCATCAGCCAGTCCTTACATCACTCTAGTAATTGGGCAAAGTATACTTTATCCCAACTGATCCCCCATCCGAGAAGCGATAAAAGGTATAGTAATGATGACTGCCGTCATCATAAAACAGCTGCCACACATATTGACCGTTAAACACACTCGGCTGAAGACTCACAATATCTGCATCCGGAAGCTGCTGCTGAATCATCGCCGTCATTTTTTGCTCGTCGACTCCGTTTTTCAGTAGCTCGGTATGAACACCACTATTATCTGTGACAGGTACATTCGGTTGGCCCTCCACTTTTTGAAAAGGGACCCACACCATAATATTTTCGTTCTGAGCATTTTTCCCTTGAACTACCCAATATACCTGATCCCACACAGACTTCCACGTATGCGTCGTGCTGACCAGTCCACCCGATTGCTTGGCCTTTACGATAGCGGCATTTCTCTCAGTCACTTGGTCTTGAGTAACATAGGAATAATACCAGAAAATGCTGACCAGGATCAGTATGACGGCCAGAACGGCTACCGCTATCCATTTTTTCTTATTTTTCAAACCTGTGCGTCCTCTCTAAGGGGATGTGACACCTGAATTAGCGCGACAGCAGCCCCTCAAAGGCGGCTTGAGCCTCATACTTGATACGTTCCTCATCCATAGTCAGGCACTCACCGTTTTTCACAACCTGACGACCGTCTACCCATACATGAGCCACGTCTTTGGCGCTTGCAGAGTATACGGCATGGGAAATAAGATCCGTACGCGGCAGGAAATGCGCCTGATTCAGATCGAGCGCGATAAAGTCTGCCTTGTTGCCTGCTGCCAGCACTCCCACCTCTTTCAAGCCAATCGACTTCGCTCCGTACTCCGTTGCCAGACGCAACGCCTCACCCGCAGAAACTGCGGTTGCGTCGCCAGATACTCCCTTGTGAATGAGTGCAGCCAGACGCATTTCCTCAAACATATCCAGGTTATTGTTACTGGCGGGGCCATCTGTTCCGAGAGAGACAGTAACGCCTGCACGCAGCAGGTCAGGCACTCTTGCCACACCACTTGCGAGCTTCAAGTTGCTGCCCGGATTATGCGAAACCGCTACACCACGTTCAGCCAGCAAAGCTATTTCTTCGTCATTCAAATAAACGCCATGGGCAACAAGTGAAGGACGGGAGAAAAAGCCGAGCTTATCCAAATGTGCAACTGGACGCAAGCCGTAATCGCGTACGTTTTTCTCTACTTCGGCAATCGTTTCGGACATATGCGTATGCAACGGTAAATCCAGATCATGCGCTGCCTGTACGAATTTTTCGATAAGCGCAGGCATGCACGTATATGGCGCATGCGGAGCCAGCATGGTCGTAATGCGACCGTCTGCTTTGCCATGCCAGTTACGCGCAAAGTTCACAGCCTCAGCGAGCTTAATCCGCTGCTCTTCCTCCGAACATAGTCCAATCACTCCACGCATCAGACTGGCACGGATACCGGACTCTTCAGCTACACGAGCCACCTCGTCCATATCAACGTACATGTCCAAAAAGGTCGTTGTACCGCCTTTCAGCATTTCCAGCACGGACAAGGACGTACCCCAGTACACATCCGTAGACGTAAACTTGGCTTCCATCGGCCACATTTTTTCCTGTAGCCATACTTGGAGAGCCAGATCGTCCCCATACCCACGTAGCAGTGACATCCCCGCATGACCATGTGTATTCATCAGGCCAGGTAAAAACAGCAGCCCGTTACCGTCAATCGCGTCCGTCTCTTCCTCACCCGCTGGCAAAGTCTCGCCAATGTAGGTGATGCGGCTATCCTCCACGATCATATAGCCGTGGATTACCCCGGCTTCCGGTCTGTTCACGGCAAAGGAGCCGTTTTTAATCATCCATTTATTCGCTGTCATGTTGTGTATCTTCCTTTCCGTTCTCTAAATAATAAGCGAGGCTTAACAAATCCGTTGTAAAATCTGTGGCATGTACCCGAATGTTTGCCGGTGTCTTGAGAGTCGTGGGTGCAAAGTTCAAAATCGCTCCAATCCCGCTCTCAATGAGCCTGTCAGCCACGTGCTGTGCTTCAAAATCCGGTACGGTAATAATCCCGATCCGAATGTTTTGTTCCTTCACTGTCACCTCCAGTTCATCCATCGGCTGTACGACCAGCGTATTGATCCTGGTTCCAACTTTATCTGGAACAGCATCAAATACCGCTACAATTTTCATATTGTCTTTTAAATAAGCATTATAATTCGAAAGGGCTTGCCCCAGATTACCTGCTCCGACCAATACCACGTTAATTTGCTGGTCGATTTTCAGTATATGGCGTATTTTCTCGATAAGATAAGTAACATCATAGCCGACACCCTTACGGCCAAAATCTCCAAAATACGCAAGATCCTTACGAATTTGAGCAGGATTCAGATCCAGTCTTTGTCCCAGCTCCTGGGAAGATACCGTAGCCACCTCCCGTTTGTGCAGTGCATTCAGATAACGTAAATATACGGGTAACCTCCGTACAACAGCCTCTGAAATTTTTTCTGATTTCATACTTGCTCCCCCTAATTGTAACGGACACGTTTAGATGTCCGTCCGTTATGCCTCTGTCTCCGGGGCGGATTGGAGCCATTCGGCGATGCGGGGCACCATTTGCTCCGTCGGCATATGCTCCATTTTTGGTCCCGGTAACGAGTACAAAAAGTGCTTCCCGTAATAGGATTCGATCACACGCGTATCGTAAACGATAACGACCCCGTGGTCGCTCGCTGTACGTACCAAACGTCCAAATCCCTGTTTGAAGCGAATGACAGCCTGTGGAACAGACAGCTTCATAAAAGGATTTTTCTTCTGCTGCTGGAGCAGCTCACTTTTAGCCTCCAGCAGCGGGTGATTGGGCGGTTGGAACGGCAAGCGCACGATGGCCAGACACGTCAGCGCTTTGCCCGGAATATCGACGCCTTCCCAGAAGCTGCTGGTTCCCAGCAACACGGAAGCTTTGGCTTCCTGAAAACGTCGGGTCAGCTTGCTGCGGCTCCCACTGTCCACGCCCTGCCCCAGCACGGTGATGTCGCTGGAAGACAACGCCTCCTTAAGCGGCTCATACACCTGCCGGAGCATTCGGTAGGAAGTAAAGAGAACGAGCATTCTCCCCCGCGTCGCTTGAGCAGTCGCGCCTAGCGAGCTGACGAGCATATTTACAAAATGCTCATCTCCTACACTGCCCTTCACGCTCGGGAAATCCCTTGGAATGACTAGCAACACCTGATCCCTGTAGTTAAAGGGTGACGGGAGCTGCGTAGTCATCAGCCGCCCTTGATCTGCGGCCTCCTGCAAGCCGAGCTGATCGGTCATGTACTGAAACGACTTATCCACCGACAAGGTAGCAGACGTCAGAATAATGCTTCTTTTTTTGTCAAAAAACATTTCTTTCAGCTGACGGCTCACATCGACGGGCACCGCATAAAATTGCAGCGACTTGCTGCGGAATTGCCCGCTCGCTTCAAGCCAGTATACGGTCGTTTCATCATCCAGCCGCATAAAAAAGCGCAAGCTTTCCCTAATGCCTGCCAAATCCTTGAGCAGCCCCGTAATATCCGTAATGAGGCTGTCAGCCGCATAATCGTCATGTTCTTCCTTCACATCGAGCATCAGCTTGTCGCCCTTGCGCAAAATTTCGCTCATCGTTACATAAAGCTGATTCTCCAGCGCAGCCGCCTGATCCCACTTGGCAGGCTTGGCCGATGGCTTGAGACGGGAAGAAAACTGCCCCGTTTCACCCGGTGTCGCATCACTTCGCTCCGGCAACATGCCAAACAGCATATCGCTTAGCAGGTCCCAAGTTTCCTTGACTTCCAGCACGAGCGGATACAACTGGTCGATGGTAGAGGCCCATTCCGTCGACTTCTCATGCCCCGACTTTGCCAACTGCTGACGCAGCGAAGGCAATTGTCCGTTCTTGCTGTCCTTGAACAACCGGGCCAGCGTATGCACGAGTGTGAAATATTTCATATGCATGCCCAGATGCTTACCAGCTACTTCCTCTAGATGGTGTGCTTCATCAATTACTAGATGTTCATAGCTGGGCAACAACTGATGACTTGCTTTGACGTCGGTGAACAGCTTGGAATGATTTGTAATGACCACATCGGCTATTCCCGCCTCATGGCGCGCACGATGATAAAAGCATTTGCGGAACCATGGACAAGAACGACCAAGACAGGACTCGGAATCACTGCCCACCGTTTCCCAAAAATCCCCTCCACGGTTGCTCAGGTTTAGTTCCTCATCATCACCGGTTTCTGTCAGAGTCAGCCAGACGATCATTTGAGCCGCTGTAATCAAGTCTTCCTTTGGAGTGGCGAAGTCTCTTCTGTTTATTTTATGTTCAAACTTACGCAGACACAAATAATGTCCCCGCCCCTTAAAAATGGCAGTCCGGAACGGGAACGGAATCACCTTGGTCAGCATCGGAATATCACGCTCGCGTAATTGCTCCTGCAGGTTGATCGTATGCGTACTTACCATGACTCGCTGTCCATTTTTCACACTGTGATACAGTGAAGGGAGCAAATAACCGAGGGACTTGCCTGTCCCCGTACCCGCCTCGATCAACAGGTGCTTGTCTTCACTCAGCGCCTGATTCACACCCTCAATCATTTGCGTCTGCGCATCGCGCTCCTCATATTGGCTCAAGGATGAACGTAAATTGTCTCGCACATCATCCATGTATTCCTCAAAGGAAATACCTGCCAGCGGATTGGGGTCGTCCTCTCTGCGAGGGACATTTAGCTCCGTCCAATCCTCCACCTTCAGTGCAAGCTGACGAAAAAACTGATGACCCTCCAAATCCTGAATAGGATCATGCTCTTTGTCTTCACGCACCCCGTCCAAAAACCATCCAAGGTCACTGTCTTCCTCTGCGAACAAATCACTGAGCCGCTGTATCGTAATCAAAGGCAGCGCGTGAAGCTCATCCAGACATTTTAAAAACACCTCAGCCGTAGCCAACGCGTCGCTGTCTGCTTGATGAGGTCGGTCATGTGCCAGCCCAAACTCAGAAGAAACAAAACCCAACTGATAGGAAGATAGCGATGGAAACATGATTTTCAGAAAATCCATCGTATCCAAAATTCTGCCGGTAAACGGCAAGTATCCGCACCGGTCCAAAGCGTTTTGCAAAAAATTAAAATCAAACGCCACATTATGACCGACCAGCACGACATCGTCCAGCATAGGCACAAGCTCCATCATCATCTCTTCGAGCGCAGGAGCATCCTTGACGTCATCGTCTGTAATCCCGGTCAACCCGGTAATAAAAGGCGGAATGGATCTGCCAGGGTTCACATAAGAACCATAAACACGAGAAATGCTATTATCATGATCTATAATTGCAAGTCCGACTTGAATGATGTCATCCGCGGACTGGGTGCCTGTCGTTTCAAAATCCAATACCGCAAATTTCATTCGGGCTTAATCCTTTCTTTTGACACATACAAAAATAATAACTCTGTATAATAGCATAGCAGAAGATCGCCTGTTTGGAAATTAAGACAGCCAAAAAAGACGATGCACACGCCGCCTGGGGAGGTGGGTATGCATCGTCTCGCTCGGTGCCTGACAATACTATAGCCAGGTCATCATGGAACTATCGTACCGAAGCATTCCGGCACCGGACAAACAGGCTTCCATATTGTGCAACGGCTCGGGCAACGCAGGATCGAACTGATGCGCGAGAGCAAAACATTTTTGTGCCTCCTCTACATCAGCCTGCTTCGCCATAAGACAGCCCAGCGCATTATAAATGACCGCTTTCAGCCCGGGCTGGTCTGTCAGGTGCAGTACCTTCTGAAAATGGCGTACAGCCTCCGCTGTGTCCTCCAATTGGAAATACGCCATCCCCATATACATCTGGCTTTGCCAACTGTTCGGAAAATGCTGTAGCACCTGTTCAAATTGGCAGATGGCCTCAGGATACATGAGCAGTCGATAATACCCTTGACCCCGAGTAAAAGCTGGCAGCTCCTTTTCAGGCAGCTCAGCGTCAGACATACCAGACTCCGCGGAAAAACCTGCAGCACGCAGGCGAACCATTTTTTCCTCAAAAGCCAGCCATTCATCCATAATTCCGTCACTCATTCTCCGCAGCAAACTCCAGTGCTGTAGCAACTCCTGCCTGCGGGAGCCCTGGGCTGATGGGTAATGCTTCACGATATCATCTAACATGCTGTTCATTTCTGCGAATACATGCTGGAACATGTGCATCCCGCCCTTACGAAAGATGGATTAATACACTCACATTTTTCGCTTAAAGGACGGGTTTCATCCGCACTCCCATTCATTACATGATCGTAGCGTGTACTTCTTTGTTCGCCGTTTGGGCGGGTTTATTATGTTCATCGACGAATACAACGGTCGGTTTGTATGTTTTGGCCTCTTCATTCGACATGGAAGCGTAGGAAATAATAATGACTGTATCACCAGGCTGCACCAAACGCGCTGCTGCGCCGTTGAGACAAATCACGCCGCTACCACGCGGTCCGGGGATAACGTAAGTTTCCAGCCGGGCTCCATTGTTATTGTTCACAATTTGAACCTTTTCATTCTCCAGCAGATCGGAAGTCTCCATCAGATCCTCATCAATAGTAATACTGCCCACATAGTTAAGGTTGGCTTCGGTAACCGTTGCCCGGTGTATTTTGGATTTCATCATCGTTCTAAACATGGAGAAGCACCTCCCCCTTCTGTATCCTTATATTATCAATCAGTCGGGTGTTCCCAAACTTTACAGCCAGCGCTACAATGATGTCTTCTTCGACATCACTTAGTCGCTGCTCGGGAAGAAGGGGCTCCAGACTTGGAAAGGTTAAGATTTCAATGTAGTCAATGTCAGCTAATGGTGAGGAAGTAATCGTAGTCTCCACCATTTGGTATAACTGACGGATCGTAAACGTGTTCTGCACATCATCTTCGCTCACTTCACGCACCTTGCGCAGTGACTGTGACAGCACCAACGCCTGCTCCCGCTGTTCCGCGCTCAAATACACATTACGCGAGCTGAGGGCCAAACCGTCGGCCTCTCTGACGATAGGACAAGGGACGATGGTCACGTTCATATTGAGGTCGGTCACCATCTGCTGGAGCACCGCTACTTGCTGTGCGTCCTTCATGCCGAAGAAGGCCAGATCAGGCCCTACCATATTAAAAAGCTTGGCAACTACGGTGGTCACACCATCAAAATGCCCTGGACGGGAAGCACCACATAACCGATCCGTCAAAGCGGATACGCGTATTTTCGTACGGGTTGGCTGTGGATACATTTCTGCTACAGTTGGCAAAAATACGATATCCACGCCTTCGCGCCGCGCCACCTCCAAATCACGCGCTTCATCGCGGGGGTAGCTGTCGAGATCTTCGTTAGGCCCGAATTGAATCGGATTTACAAAAATGCTGAGTACCACCGTATCTGCCATTTCACGCGCCTTCTGCATCAAGCTCGCATGGCCTTCATGCAAATACCCCATCGTCGGCACAAAGCCGACGGTATGTGGCCGTATAGCAGCGGAACCTTGTTCCGCTTTTGCCCCGTCTGCGCCAAACTGTCGGCGTTCAGCAATGGCCTGCCGCAGCTGAGCCACTTCTCTTACGATAATCATGACCGGGATTCCACCTTTTCCTTAGCTTGTTCCTCTTGTTCTTCTTGTTTCTGCACTTGCGCCTTTGCCTGACCTTTCTTGTGGCCGTAGAGAGCCTCTATAACGCTGTCGTCGGCGCTGAACACATGCTCAGCAGCCGGGAAGGCTCTCCCCTTCACATCGCTCACATACTGCTCAATGCTACTACGGATCAAGCCGCCGACATCGGCATAGGTTTTGACAAAACGTTTGCTGTAATAAGGCGATGCATATTGAATCAGATCGTGATAAACAAGCACCTGACCGTCACATCCGCGTCCTGCGCCAATACCAATGGTCGGAATGGACAGTTCTTTGGAAATTGCCGCTGCTACTTCCTCGGTCACCAGCTCCAGCACGATGCCAAAGGCACCCGCCTGCTCCAGCGCCTTGGCATCTGCCATCAGCCGCCGTGCGTCCGCTTCGTCCTTGCCTTGAACGCGGTAGCCGCCAAGCTGATTGACCGACTGTGGTGTAAGGCCGATATGACCCAGCACGGGTACACCCGCCTGAACAGTCGCTTTTACGACGTCGGCAATTTCTGCGCCGCCCTCCATTTTGACAGCATGCGCATGTCCTTCCTGCATCAGACGGCGGATGCCCTGAAGGCTTTCCGATACGCTGCCGTGATATGTCATAAACGGCATGTCCGCTACAATAAATGTATGCTCCGCGCCTCTCGCTACCGCTCGGGAATGATACACGATATCATCCAGTGTTACGGGAATGGTCGAATCATAGCCGAGAACGACGTTGCCCAGCGAATCACCAACCAGAATCATATCGATTCCCGCCTCCTCAGCTATTTTAGCCGATGGATAATCATAGGCGGTCAGCATACTGAGCGGAATGCCCTCCTGCTTCATTTTTTTCATTTTCACAATGTTCAGTGCTTGCTTTACTGCCATGGTAAATGGCTCCCTTCCATCTTTTTTTGGCACAAAAAATAACCTTTTATGAACGCCTGTACAATTGCGTCATCAAAAGGTCCGAACAGCCAAAAAAGACACTCATTTTGAGATCGCCCCTTCTGTCTCGGTCCTGTTCGGCTCAGAGCAGAATCCAACGTAACCTTCAAATGAAGTTATGATGGTCTAACTTGCTTGCAGTGTTGGAGCATATGCCCCGGAGTGCAGCTCGGACCGTCCGATGCCGCCTCCTGCACAGTATAACAAAAAACATCAGCTTTTTCACGTGAAGTTTTGCATAGAACAAAGAACAATTATAGTCGCTATGCTTAGCTAAGGCTACCCCTGCAATTGAACATCACCGGAAACGACCTGTATTCGCTCTCCCTGCTCCGTTTCAACCACTAGTGCACCGGAAGGGTCCAAACCGACGGCAGTACCTTCTACCGCTTTCCCTTGTCCCGTATGTGCCCGCACGAAGCGATTCATCGTCACGGATAGAGCCTCCCACAGCATCGCGACTGGCTGAAAGCCCTCATCCGCATATAACGCACATAGCTGCTCCATCTCTTCCAGCACGGCGGCAATCAGTGCAGTACGATCGATTTCGCGACCAGCCTCTATTTTCAGGGATGTCCCCAACCTTGATAGCTCTTCCGGGTAATCCTCTGTATTTAAATTAACATCAATGCCGATACCTGCAATACAGTAACGGACCCGCTGATCCTCTGTTGCAGATTCCAGCAGAATACCGCACACTTTGCGACCATGAACAAGCAGATCATTCGGCCACTTGATGCCAGCTTCCACATCTGTCAATCGACGAATGGCTCTGCATACCGCTACGCCTGTAAGCAGCGTCAACTGCGGCGTAAAGGCCAAGGGCTGGTTTGGACGCAACACAATGCTCATCCAGATGCCTTTGCCCCGAGGTGAAAACCACTTTCGGCCCAAGCGTCCCCGGCCTGCTGTCTGTTCCTCCGCCAGCACTACCGTCCCCTGCGGCGCACCCTCTTCTGCCAGACGCATCGCATCCTGCTGGGTAGAGACCGTCGAGTCCAGCACAACGATACGTTGTCCAAACGATTGGGTATTTAGCATATATGCCAGTTTGGAGACTTCCAGCCGATCGGGTCGGGACACAATCCGGTAACCCCTACGCGAGGAAGCTTCAATGTTGTAGCCCAGTTCACGCAGCTTGTTAATCTGCTTCCATACGGCTGTACGGCTGACCGAAAGACGACGGCTGATTTCCTCTCCGGATACATAATCTGATGTATCTTCGTCCAGTATGCCTAACAGTCTTTCATGATTATTCACTACTCATCACCCGTTTCGCTTCTTGAAGCAATGCTTCTAATTCATTTGGAATATCTCCGCAGGCGGTAGCCAGCAAAAGTCGTCCCATCGTCTGACCCAACCAAGGACCACCCGGTCGATTCATCGCCTGAACCAGTTCATTTCCAGTAATATTTAAATCTTTGATATGAACAACTGCGGCTTCCTTAGTCCACGCCTCTGCCAGCTCAGCCATTCTCGCTACATGCTCTTCTGCCCGTAAGGGTAATCCACGAAACGAAGCAGGCAATGACTTATAAAGCTGTAGCCAGTCAGACGAGGTATCCCGGCCCCATTTAATTAACAGTCGAATCCAGCTACGGCGTAGCGCCTCATCGTTGATTCCTTCACCCGCCACCAAAGTGGAACTGTCTGCTATCAACACAGCACTGTCCGTTAACTCGCGCTCCCATTCCAACAGATGCACCAACCGTAAGCGTACAGCGTTGGAGAAAGTCGATGCTCTTAACAACTCGTCCGCTGCCTCTGAGGTAAGTCTGCAAGACAGTAACAGTAACCCCCACCGCAGTTCTTCCGGCAGTTGTACCATTCCACTGAGCGCGTGTGCTTCGCATTGTTCCCAGGGAACCGGAACCTTCGTACACGAGAGCAAGCCGCTTCGACCCAGCATTTCCAGTCCACGCAAAGGGTCCGGCCCGGCCAGCATCTTTTCCAGCTCAACACGCACACGTTCCATCGCAATGTAACGAAGTCCCTCTTTACGACGGATCATGCCTTTCCATGTGTTATAGGCTATACGGAACCGGAATACGGAGGCAAAACGAATGCAACGTAGCATTCGCAGCCCATCCTCCTCAAATCGTTCCTCGGCTCGTCCCACACAACGAACAATAGCGGCGCGTATATCAGCTTCCCCTCCGAACGGGTCCACCCTTTTCCCATGTTCATCCATTGCAATCGCGTTCATCGTGAAATCCCGCCGCATCAGATCTTCGCGGATATCCTTCACGAAAGAGACTTCTGTCGGACGACGATGGTCAGCATAACCGCTTTCTGTCCGAAAAGTAGTCACCTCGAACGGATGCCCACCCTGCATCACCGTAACCGTCCCATGCTGAATTCCAGTCGGAATGACATGGGGGAACAGTGCTATGACCTGTTCCGGTTCAGCCGATGTGGTCATATCCATATCATGAATAGCGCGTCCTAATAGTTCATCCCGCACACAACCGCCGACCCAGTAAGCCTCGTAGCCAGCTGTGGTTAGTGTATGGATAACTTCTTTTCCATGAATAGCCATTTCTAGGTCGGCATATTGCCAAGTGTTTATTTTCACAGGGTTTCCCCCTTTGCTTATAAAGTTTTCAAAAAACTATTTTACAAAAGACTTATCATACAAAAAAACGGACGCGAGTCCGCCTTCTTAAACGCTGATCGGTTTAAGATCCGGCACCTCGCGTCCCAACACACGGTAATATATTTCTTCATATTGACGGGTAATCAGCGTATCACAGAATACGGTACGAGCCCGCACCAGACAGGCTTCACGAAAACGCTCTGCCATCGCTTCGTCCGATAACAGTTGCACCGCATATTCCGCCATCCTCTCGGTATTGCCGATTTCAGCAAGATAACCTGTACTCCCGTGAACAACCAGTTCAGGCACTCCTCCTGCCTCGGAACCAACCGTTGGTACTCCACAAGCCATCGCTTCCAGTGCAACCAGTCCAAAGCTTTCTTTTTCCGATGGAAGCAGCAGCACATCCGCCATGGATATCACTTCAGCGATCTGATCCTGCTTGCCCAAAAAGAATACCTTATCCTGCAAGCCCAAGCTTTCGATTTTGCAGCGAATTTTTGGAAGGTCTGGTCCTTCCCCAACCAGCAGCAGCTTTGCAGGTACTTTTTGTTGCACTCTTTCAAATATATCCAGCACGTCTCCCACTCTTTTGACCGGACGGAAGTTTGAAATGTGCATCATAATCTTTTCATTAGGCTGGGCAAAATCTCTCCGCAGCGCAGTTGCATCCCGCGGATAATACACTCGTTTATCCACAAAATTGTAGGTCAAATCAATAGGGTTTGTAATCTCCAGCACATCTATCGTCTCCCGAATCAAATCCTTCGAAACCGCTGTTACCGCGTCACTTTTGTTGATCGCCAGCCGGATTAGATCCTTCAACGATTCATCCTGCGCCAACACCGTAATGTCCGTGCCGTGAAGCGTGGTTACCACTTTGAGATGGTCGCCCACCATTTCTTTGGCCAAATAAGCACATACCGCATGCGGTACGGCATAGTGAACATGGAGTACATCCAAATTTTTCATTTGTGCGACCTGAGCCATTTTGGTCGCCAGCGACAGATCATAAGGCGGATATCTGAACACGTAATAGTCGTTAACCTCAACCTCATGATAAAAAATATTTTTCTGGAATTCTCCACCTAATCTAAACGGAATGCTGTTGGCGATAAAATGGACCTCATGTCCTTTTTCGGCAAGCAGCTTGCCCAGCTCTGTAGCCACTACGCCGGAACCGCCCAACGACGGATAACAGGTAATTCCGATTTTTAATTTGTCATTCAAGTTAAGCTTCCCCTTCCGTTTACCGGTGATGACTTTTCAGTGTTGGTGACATACCAAATACAGTACGCATCTATAATCGTTACACCAACGGATTTAGTTTATCGTTTATGTGTCAGGATTTTTATATCCCTTATGTGAATAGCTTAACCAGATGAGGCGTTTTGGACGCAAAGCCCTCTGCATACGAAATCAGCTTGCGCTGACCCAACAACGAATCCCGGGCTTTTACACGCTCAGTATACCCCTGGTTTAATGGCGTGGATACCGTGTCTTTACCCGGTGCAGCCTGAAATTGGGAAGCATAGCTTAGTAATGCCTGCTCCTTGGCTTCAACATGCTCCGTAATGTCCACAATCAGATCCGTTCTGCCGATATCGTTAATGAAATAAAAATATAACTGCTCCACCAGCACCGCAGGCTGTTCCGGCATAAATCGACGTAGCTTGGCGTTAAACACCGCTTCCTCCACCAGCTTGCTGCACATGACATGATCCGGGTGGCGATCCTCCCAGTAGGGAGCAAATACGACTTTCGGCGCATGACGCCGAATTTCTGCGGTCACTGCGGCTACATTCTCCGGTGTCACATACAAACCCCGATCAGGCAGTCCCAAATTCGTCCGTGCAGCAAGGCCCAGCACTTTTGAAGCATCTTCGGCTTCTGCCATGCGGGTATCTACATCGCCATTGGACGACATTTCAGCACGCGTCAAATCACATACGCCCACCTTTAAACCAGCGGCAGTATGCTTGGCAATTGTGCCTCCCATCCCAATCTCAGCATCATCGGCATGAGCTCCAAAAATCAATATGTCCAGTGTCATTTTATATCACCCTGCTGATCAATGCCTGGTTTATATTTATGTACCAGCTCACGCCAAGCAAAATCGCCCCGATCCAGCGCCTTGACCAATATTTCAGCAGTCGCAACATTGGTCGCCAAAGGAATACCCTGCACGTCACACAGACGCAGCAGTGCACTAATATCAGGCTCATGCGGCTGTGCCATTAGCGGATCACGCAGGAAGATAATCAGATCCATATCATTTTGCGCAACCATGGCCCCGATCTGCTGGTCACCTCCGAGCGGTCCTGACATAAAGCGGTGAATTTGAAGCTTCGTTTGCTCCATAATGCGCAGACCCGTTGTACCTGTTGAATACAATTGATGTCCTGTAAAAACATGCTCATACGCGGTTATAAAGTTAACCATCTCATCTTTTTTGCGGTCATGCGCTATAAATGCAATCTTGAACATTCGAAATTCCCCCTGCCTCATTCTATATTCCGTTCGTCAATTCATTCGCGTTATTCTTAATCAATGTAATGCTCAAAACCGTATACAAGTCCAGGTTGCTCCATTACCTTTTGAATGCCGATTTTGACGCCGGGCATGTAACCTGCCCGTTCGTAGGAGTCCTGACGAATTTTGAGGGATTGTCCAAATCCTCCGAAAATAACTTCCTGCTGTGCGAATACACCGGGAAGACGGACACTGTGGATACGGAACCCTTGGTAGTAGCCGCCGCGTGATCCTTCGAGCGTTTCTTCCTCCTCTGGGTTCCCTTGACGCAGCTCCTGTCGCTGCTCAGCGATGAGTTCTGCGGTCTTAATTGCCGTTCCCGATGGCGCGTCCAATTTCTGGTCACCATGATATTCGATAATCTCCAGATGAGGGAAGTATTTAGCAGCCTGAGCCGCAAACCGCATCATCAAAATAACTCCTATTGAAAAGTTAGGCGCAATCAGACCGCCCATTTGCTGTTCCCGGCACTGCTTGTCCAGTTCGTCAATCTGTTCCGGTGTAAATCCTGTTGTCCCAATAACTGGACGAACGCCAAGTTTGATAGCAAGCACTGTATGTGCGTACGCAAAACGAGGACCTGTAAAATCGACCATCACATCCGGACGACTATCCAGCAAAGCCTGCTCCACATCCTCCACAATAGCAACGCCCGCTTCTGGAAGTCCAACGAGAAGGCCGGCATCACTGCCGGCGTGCGTTCTGTTTACTGCGGCTACCAGCCGAAGTTCTTCATCCTGGAGAACCATTTTGACAACCTCACGGCCCATACGCCCGGCTGCTCCAACGACAGCCACTTTTATTGGCTCTGGCATATCTTACAACTCCTTACGCATCAATTCGTGCTAGATCTGTTCATTCATTTGCTGGCATAACTTCTTCATGAGATTGGCAAGCTGTTCATTGTGAGGAAACAAAGCGGCCGCCTCACGAGCAGCCTGCACAGCCAGCTTATATTCATTCATTTCAGCATAAACCAATGCAAGCAGCATAAAAGCGTCACCACATAGCGGATCAAGGGCAATTGCCCGTTCCAGCAGCAGGATTGCATCTCTGCGCACCTGTGGCGTAGCTTTATCGACATCCAGCATCTTTCTGGCTTTCTCCGTCTGCTGTCTGGCCTCCAACGTATGCAAATGCAGCACATACTCATCCTGCTGCGGGGCCAAACGAACCGCATCGCCCGCATAAGCAAGCGCCTGCTCTATCCGCCCGCTACGGGCATAGGTGACCGAACAGCGGAAATAATGCTCCGCATGATCAGGCTGAGCGGAAATCGCTTTTTCGAACCATTCCACGGCCTGCTCAAAATCGTTCTGTAAAATACACTGATAAGCTTTCTGAACGTATTCCTCCGCCTTCATGACACCGCACCTCCGGGTAACCGGTTTGGTACAGCATATGTACAAAACGCCTAATCGGTGTCCTTTTTGGTCCAGCGATTCGCGTCACGTGTGTTAAATTTACGCATGACCTTATCATGAGCATCAGTCAAATTAATACCCAGCGAGTTTGCAAAGCAGACCGTGATGAACAAAATGTCTCCCAGCTCCAGCTCAATCGAATTGTCGGCCTCATCCGTTTTTTTTGGTTTCTCACCAAAGGAATGATTGACTTCTCTGGCCAGCTCCCCGACTTCCTCGGACATCCGGGCCAGCATTGCCAGCGGGCTGAAATATCCTTCTTTGAATTGGGAAATATATTGGTCTACCTCACGTTGAATTTCATCAAGCGATTTTTCCATGAAACACAATCTCCTCTAAATGTGCAGGTTTATTCATATGTTATCGTAAAGCACATTTGAAAACAAATATTTTTTTAATGTGAAATTACTCACATCTTGTAATGGTCTGTCTTTTAAAGCTACCGTAAAAAGGTATACTAAACATAAGGATCTATGATCTGCTCCAAAATCAATATCAAATCGTTCATCCCAATTTGCCATTGTGAGGGATTATATGAAAACATCCAGGTCTATTGAACAGCTTAAAATCATTTTACCCATTGTGCTCGGCACTGCTATTTATGCATTCGGCCTGCTTTATTTCATTATACCCAGCAAGCTGATGGAAGGCGGCATCACAGGTATCACCCTGCTGCTGAACTATGCTTTCTCGATTTCCCCATCCCTTTCCACATTGCTCCTGAACATTCCTCTATTTTTAATCGGATGGAAGATGCTTGGCGGCAAGCAAATTATTTATTCTGGGGTTGGCATCGGGGCGCTCACTTTTTTTCTGTGGTTGTTTGAAAAAATGATTCACCTCGGGTGGATGGGCACGTTTCAGACCGAGCACGATTTTATACTTTCTTCATTATATGCCGGGGTTACGCTCGGGGCCGGGCTAGGCATCGTATTCCGGTTTGGCGGTACCACCGGCGGGTCGGATATTATCGCTCGTATTTTGAACCGGAAATTTGGCTGGAGTATGGGAAGGATTTTGCTGGTGATCGATATCGTCATCATCGGTGCATCGCTGCTGTACATACCTAAGGAAAAAATCCTGTATACGCTGGTCGCTGTATTTATCGCATCGAAGATCATTGATTTTATACAGGAAGGGGCCTACTCCGCCAGAGCCTTTATGATTATCAGTGACCATACGATGGATATTGCGGATATCATTACACGGGATATGGATCGCGGTGTTACTATTATTCCGGCTATGGGTGCATTTTCCAAGCAGACCAAGCATGTTGCTTACTGTGTCGTATCCCGTCAGGAAATACGGCGTTTGCATCAAATTGTGAAATCGGTTGATCCACGAGCGTTCATCATCATTCAGGATGTGCATGATGTACACGGGGAGGGCTTCAAAGAGGAATAGCCCGGAAATCCGGGCAAGTGGCAGCATTTAGCCTTAACCAGAGAAACCGGATCGATACTTACGGTAACCCACATAAGCCAGGGTCAGCAGGATCATCAAGCCGATTGCCAGTTCTGCCCGGCGCTCGCTTTCATGCGGGATGAATGGAGCCAGTGCGGTAGCATCTTTTTCACGTCCAAACAAGGCATTGAATGTCGGGTTTCCCTGCTCCAGTGCCCCTCTAATCGCTGAAGCATCCGCATTTTGCTGGTTCCCCAATCCCTTAACGTAAGAAATCCATGAATCCGTTCGAACAACCTCGGTTGTTTTGCCGCTGATCAACGCCGCCGTTCGGATCGTCTCGTAATGATCCTCCAGCACTGCTGCTCCGGCAGCGAAACCCTTCATATTTCCTTTAGCAAACTGGCTATTTAAGCCGCTGACATCTTCTTTTAAAATTTTGTAATACTGCTGCCATAATGGCTGGGGGGGGGGGGG
>NZ_ASRY01000306.1 GCF_000520815.1 Paenibacillus maysiensis
CCGCCAGTTTGTCGGACGTAACAGACTCATCCTTCAAAACATCGGTCGATATCGCCTGCGATGCGATATGCACGCCCTGAATCGTTCCGATGTGCAGATGGTGCGGCTGGATGGACTCCGGTGCGATATGCACGGACTTCACTGCCCCCTCTGCCAGCGCTCTATCCTGTACCGCACCAGCTGCCAGATGCCGGGGGTGTACCGCCTGTGCAGACAGATGTGAAGGCCCGACGCTGCCTTCCGCGAGATTCATTCCTTGCACCGAGCGTGCTGCCAGCTTTTCCGAGGTGATGCTTTCCGCTTGAAGCGCACGACCGGATACGCTATCCGGGGCCAGATGTCTCGTAAGCACCGTCGAAGCCTGCAAATGGGCAGAGGTAACGGCTTCCGGGGCCAAATGACTCGACTGGATAGCCTCTTCTGCCAGATGGTTTCCTTGCACAGCTTCGTCCGTAATGTGCCACGGCTGGACCGAGTGGGCAGACAGCTTGGCGGCCGTCACGCTCTCATCCGCCAATTTGTCAGACGTAACAGACTCATCCTGCAAGGCATGGGTTGATATCGCCTGCGATGCGATATGCTCGCCCTGGATGGTTCCGATGTGCAGATGGTGCGGCTGGATGGACTCC
>NZ_ASRY01000307.1 GCF_000520815.1 Paenibacillus maysiensis
CCCCCGCAGCGGCCGTAGATAACGACGCGGCGCTGGAGGAAGAGCGCCGCCTCGCCTACGTGGCCGTCACCCGGGCGAAGGAGCTGCTGTACATCACCTCCCCCGCCTCCAACCACGGCAAGCCTGCCGCCGTGTCGCGCTTCTTGCTGGAAGCCTACGGGGTTACTCCCCCCAAGGCTTCCAAGCCGGAAACGCGCCGCACCAGCTTCGGCCAGCCGAAGGGGGCTTCCGGGCAAGGTAGCCGCGCCAGCAGCGGAACGAACGCGTCCGGCACGGCTACCCGCGTGAGCAGCAGGCCCGGACCAGGCAGCGGGCCAGCGCGGACGGCCTCGTCGGTGGCAAGTACACGGGAGGAGCCACGCATCAGCGTGCCCGTGTGGAAATGCACCGACGACGCCTGCAAGGCGTGGATGCGGCGCGATACGACAGGCGTCCGCCGAACGGCTTCGGCTGGAGCAGGCACGCCGCCGGTGTGCCCGCTCTGCTCAGCCCCGATGACAGAGGGGACACGCAGCATCCCAGCTAGATAAACACGAGGCAAATAGCCTATGCCGTTAAGGCAAGCAGTGATGGACGTAAAGTTTACTCTATGGTTGCCTTGCGATAATCTCAGAATAAAGTAGAGGGCGCTCGCCAGCTTCCTCTTCACCTTAAAGATGCCGCACATGCTGGGACATACAATAGAACGAAGGCATCATTCGATTGATGTCTTCGTTTTTTTACATAATTTTAAAAATAGAGTAAATTATTATAAAGGCATTGCAACTTTCTTTAACATAGGATTCGTTATAGAAAGAGAAAGGATGTGTTAATCTAAATATGAACAAACCTGCTCAAATTATTTCTATTCTTATACTTTCTGCAAGTGTAAGTGTGTTTGCTGGTTGTGGAAAGCAGGAAACAACAGGTACCTCCATCAATGAAACAGTACCGACAACCTCAGAATCGGTCGTAAAAGAAGGACCAGATCAATCAGCTGCCCTGCAAAGCTTGGACGAAACCAAATGGAATGAAGTTAAGGACCCTCTGATTGAGGATGCCATGATAACAAAACTCAAATCGGCAATAGCCGCCTTCGTGTCAAAAGATTTGGATCAATTCCATGCTGCCCTCGCTCCAAACGTACCCCCATCGCCCGATATCCATTTTTTCCAGCCTGCGAAGCGATTTGAATAATTCGTCCCGACTTATGAGCGTTCACCATTTCTTTGGCAAATTGTTTGGACGTCACATATAATCCGGTTGAATTAATGGAAAATACCTTCTCCCAGTCTGCTAGCTCGCTATCAATGACATAGTCCATCGTGGAAGTGCCCGCACAGTTTACCAATATGTCAGGGACTCCCGTTTCACTGAACAGTACATTGCATATCTCTCAATATCGTCCGGCTTGGAAATGTCCAAATGAGTTTCAACCAACTGCGGATTGACCACTCGATACGGCTCTTCATAAGAAATATCAGCAGAAATCACTTTAGCCCCGCTTTTCATGAAAAGCTCCACAATTCCCTTACCTATACCTGACTTGCCGCCTGTCACTACCGCTGTCTGATGAGATAAGTCAATCGAATTCATAAATTTTAAAATACTCTTTCGAAAGGATCTCGGCTAATGCCAGCTTCCAATACAATTTTCACATATTCCTGTGCTGAGAAAAGGGAGTGGTCCTTGTAGTTCCCGCATTCCAAAGGCGTAACAGCTGGAACCTCCGTGGTTTCCAGAATTCTTTTCAAGGTTTTTTCCAAAGCGACTGCAATTTCTTCAGGCTCATGTTCGTTCCATAGAATCAAATAGAACCCAGTTCTGCATCCCATCGGAGAAATATCAATAATCCCTTTAATTTCATCTCTTAAATACGTCGCCAACAAGTGTTCCAGCGTATGTACAGCGGCTGTTGGAATTGCATCTTCATTCGGCTGTAAAAATCTCAAGTCATACTTTTGAACTGTGCTTCCTTTTTCGTCATGCTCTACCCCGGCTGCTCTTACATAAGGGGCTTTTACAATCGTGTGATCTAATTGAAAACTTTCTACTTTTGCCATTTCACTCAACCTCTTTTTCTGTAATTTATATTTTTAATCTAATGACGGATATTCTACATTCGTGCTATTTTTTAAAAATTAAATGCTCCAAATCAGCATTTTTGTAATTATACATCGGATTACTAGGTTTTACTATGAAAATTCTTGTCCTATTTCTCCTTTCTTTGACCGTCTCTCCTTTGCCTCTAGGTTTTGACATAGTGTACAATATATACGGGAATGCATATTTACGAAATAGATCGAGGACATCGTAAGCCTCATTGAGGAGAATGCCCTGTGAATGAACCGGATTGGAAGCACTTGAATGCTGTCCCTTTGCCCTTACAGGAATTTCAGCTACAGCTGGAGCAAAACGGAGTTAACACCAAGCAACTGGAGGAATGGAGAAAAATCCCGGTCCTTTATCAGCTGGCTCTGGAAGAATTAAAGAACAAAATCAAGCTGATTCAGACGGAATGGAAGCTGTTGGACGGCTTTAGCCCGATTGAGCATATCAAGACTCGAATCAAAGAGCCTCACAGCATCGTGGAAAAGGTTCGGCGCAAAGGGTATGAAGTCACTCTCGATAATATATTGCGTGAAATTCATGATATCGCGGGAATGCGGGTCGTGTGTGCTTTTGTTAAAGATATTTACCGCCTGATGGATCATCTGCGTACACGGGAAGACATCCGTATTCTGGAGGTCAAGGACTATATTGACCAACCCAAGCCCAACGGCTATCAGAGCCTGCATGTCATTGTAGAAGTTCCCCTGATTCTGTTTGAAGGTACGCGCTGGATCAAGGCTGAAATTCAGCTTCGCACACTGGCCATGGATTTCTGGGCCAGTATGGAGCATATTTTGTACTATAAGTTCGATAAGAAAGTGCCTGAGCATGTCGTCAATGGGCTGTCCGAGGCTGCGCGTGCAACCTATGAGCTGGATCAGAAAATGCTAAAGCTGCGCGGCGAAATCTTGTCGCTCAGCAAGGATCAGGAAGAATCGTCTGTGCAACCGCCTGCGGCTTCAGCTCCAAAGACGCACGCTCTGCCCCCAGATCACGCCGTATCCCGGCCGCAGACCTGCTAGGGATTCACTACTATCTGGTAACTATGATCATTCGGTCAGGGCGACAACAGCCTTGGCTCAGCTTCGCTAAACTTGTGTATTCAGTAATGGATGTACAAAACAAGAGCCATCAAAACCACTTTGATCATGGTTTTGATGGCTCTTTTGCTCATTTTTCCAATCAAATATTATTGCTTCTCGCGAATCTCTGTGCTGATTTTCTCAACGATGTCCGCAATGCTGAGTGATCCCAGATCGCCTTCGCCCCGTTTACGAACCGCTACAGTACCGGATGTTTTTTCATTTTCCCCGATAACGAACATATATGGAACCTTCTCCAATTGTGCCTCGCGGATTTTATAACCAAGCTTCTCATTACGAGTATCCACTTCGACGCGCAGACCTGCTTTCAGCAACGCATCCCGTATCTCATTGGCAGTCTCGATATAGTTCTCGGATACCGGCAGCAGCTTCGCATGTACAGGGGCCAGCCACATTGGGAATGCACCTGTAAAATGCTCAGTCAGGATGCCCATGAAGCGGTCAATCGAACCGTAGATGGCACGGTGAATAACGACTGGACGGTGCTTCTGGTTGTCCTCGCCCACATAAGTGAGTTCGAATTTCTCAGGCATTTGGAAGTCCAATTGGATCGTTCCGCACTGCCAGCTGCGTTTGAGCGCATCGAGAATGTGGAAGTCAATTTTCGGACCATAAAATGCTCCATCTCCCGCATTGATACGATAGCTCATACCCAGGTGATCGAGCACGTTTTGCAGAGCTTGTTCCGCTTGATCCCACAGTGCTGGCTCGCCCATAAAGTCATCTGGACGTGTAGACAGCTCCACTGTGAAGTCAAAGCCAAACACACTATACATTTCGTTAATCAGCTTGATTACATCTGTAATCTCTTGCTCAATCTGACTTGGAGTAACGAAAATATGCGCATCATCCTGACAGAATGTACGAACACGCATCATACCGTTCAATGCACCGGACAGCTCATGACGATGCACTTGTCCAAATTCGGAAATCCGAATCGGCAGATCGCGGTAAGAATGAAGCTCATTTTTAAACACAAGCATATGCCCCGGGCAGTTCATCGGTTTCAGAGCAAATGTAGTTTCATCCACTTCGGAGAAGTACATGTTTTCCTTGTAATGCTCATAGTGTCCTGATTGCTCCCACAGACGGTTGTTCATCATCAGCGGTGTGCGTACTTCCTCATAGCCATGCAGGCGTTGTATTTCGCGCGAGTAATCCTCCAGCGCAGTGCGGACAACCATACCTTTAGGCAGGTAGAACGGCATGCCCGGTGCTTCCTCGGAGAACATGAACAGCTCCAGCTCTTTACCCAGCTTGCGATGGTCGCGTTTTTTCGCTTCCTCCAGCAAATGCAGGTGCTCGTCTAGCTGTGTTTTTTTCGGGAATGCAGTTCCGTAGATACGTTGCAGCATCTTGTTGTTGGAATCGCCTCTCCAGTATGCGCCTGCTACACTCAGCAGTTTAAAAGCTTTAATGCGGCCTGTAGATGGCAAATGCGGCCCGCGACAAAGGTCAAAAAATTCGCCCTGATCGTAGATCGTAATTTCCGCATCCGCTGGCAAATCACGAATCAGTTCCAGCTTCAACGGATCTTCCAGCTCTCCGAAAATACGAGTTGCTTCCTCACGGCTAACGACACGACGTGTAATCGGCAGATTTTCCTGTGCAATCTTCGTCATTTCCTTCTCGATCTTCGCCAAATCGTCAACGGACAACGGGTTTTCGATATCAATGTCATAGTAGAAGCCGCTGTCAATGACCGGGCCAATACCAAGCTTCACGTTTTTCTCGCCATAAATGCGTTTGAGGGCTTGTGCCAGCAAATGCGCTGTGCTGTGACGATAAATTTCCAGACCGTCCGCACTATCCAGCGTAATAATTTCAAGATCGCTGTCCTGATCCAAAACGGTGTTCAGATCCACAGCCTTCCCATTCACTTTACCTGCGACTGCATTCTTTTTCAGCCCGGAGCTGATCGAACCCGCCACGTCTGCGATCGTTACGCCCTGCTCGTACTCGCGTACGGCTCCATCCGGTAATTTCACTTGAATACTCACGATTAAAGCCTCCATTCAAATTGTAGGTTGCGTGCTATATATCAAAATTGAACGCAAAAAAACGCCTCTCTCCCTCAAGGGACGAGTGCGTTCAGCTCGTGGTTCCACCCTAGTTCGGCCCGCTCCTGTGCATACATTCATGTTCATTAAACATGTTTATGCACGACATGCGTGACCCTCCATTGGTATCCGTTAACGGGGATAAATCGGTAGGCGCTTACTGATGTCACTGTCACATTGCACAGCTACATGTTCAACGTCACGGCTACAAAGGGGTAACTTCACATGCGGTTGCCGGAAAAGCTCTCAGCCTCGTCTTTTCTCTCTGAACGGCCCTTCAAGGAAATCATGTCTTTGGTCAATGCCTTGAATATCACTATATGCTACAGCATTATAGATCAAATCCGCAGGTATTTCAAGTGGGCGTTTATGTACATCTATTTACATCACCCGAAAAGCTCTGTAATATAATATTCATCTAGACGATACCGTACAGAAAAAAAGGAGGGAAAGATGCCTAAAATTATTGTCACAGAAGAGCAATGGATTCAGAAAGGAATCGAACGGTTTGAACAGGGCGGCATTGAGCAGCTCGTTATTGAAAAAATGGCCATTTCCTTAGGATGCAGCAAAAGCAGTTTTTATTGGTATTTTAGCAATCGCAGCAGCTATATTAGACAGATTGTTGAGACGTGGAAGGAACAGACAACACAACAGGTTATTGCATCGTCCATTGTCCATGCTACCGCAGACGAACGAATCAGAGACGTGCTGACTCGGATGTTCGGGACGACGAAACGAGGAGATTTCTTGTTTTATCTACGGAAACTGTCATTGAAGGATGATACGTATCACTCCATTCTGGATGAAGTGGAACAGATGAGAATTGAGTTTATGCAGCAGTTATTTATCCAAAAAGGGATGCAGCCAGAGAAAGCCTATCGGACATCATGGATGTTGTACCATTATTACTTAGGGTGGTATGAACGCCACAAACAAGAGACGTTCAATGACGAAACGGTTCAGCAACATGTTCACATGATTTGGACGGAGTGGATTTCAATTTAAGGAGGATGTCATATGTTGGAGTTTCTCACATGGGCAGTTGGCGGAGTTCTTTTTATATTGAGTGGCATGCATGTATATTGGGCAGTTGGCGGGAAAAGAGGATCTAAGGCAGCGATCCCGAGCACAGGAACGGCTTTGCTCTTTGAGCCCTCTAAAACAGGTACAGCGATTGTAGCCATTTTATTAGCTGTAGCAGCCTGGTTCGTCTTTGAACTGGGGGGAGTTAGGCGATTATTGTTTTTCGATTCCTTCTATTCCTACGGAGCAGGCTTGTTGTCGTGTTTGTTTATTTTACGTTCTATCGGAGATTTGAGATGGGTAGGTTTTTTCAAGAAAAAGAAGGGAACCGTCTTTGCAAAATGGGACAGTCTGCTCTATTCCCCCCTTTGTTTCCTTTTGGGAACAGCCATTTTAATAATTATGTTCTTGCGTGTTGACATCCAGTAATGCTACTCCACCAGCTTTTCAGACTTTAACACCATGTCTCGTAAAACCTGAGCGACTCGACTTTTTCGGCCCTTTGCTTTCTTTTTTATCCATCGTAATGATTTTTTATACGCATGGGTATGGTTTGGTCGAACGAACTGCTTGGCTGCCATTCGCAATGTTCTCCTCAACATCAGGGCTGACGAACGTGTTTTCTTGGATCGGCTTCCCCTGCGCAGTACCCGCAGCGTATTTTTGTAAGCCTCCAAATCCTGGGATGGAGGTACAAGGGCGAATAAATTTAGCGAGGAGTCAATGAATCCATAGGTTTCAAACATGATTTTCAGATTTTCCGTATTTAAAATGTTTCCTCTGAGGTGGGTTGGATGCTCCTGGTGATATCCGACCACCTCTTTGATGCAATAAAAAGGGATCTTCAATCGATGCAGCCTGTAGCCAAGATCCCAGTCTTCGAGTCCATAAAGTACAAACCGTTCATTGAAACCTCCAATACGAGTCAAATGGCTGCGTCTGATGGATACACAACGAGTAACTAGTAACATCCAAGGAGCTACATCCGTTTTGGCGAATTGCTTTTTGACATTGGGAGGAACTCTTGAGGGGATAATAACTTTTGACAATGCATCCGTTTGATGAAGGATATCTTCTGGCGTTATTAACGGAATAATTTCATTCGCTGCTTCAAAATCCGGACTCCATAAGTTGGATTGTGTAAGTGCATTACGACATTGTTCTTTTTCCTCTGGGGAAAAGTCAGGGTAATAATGGGTATAAGCATCATCCCACGAGTGAGGGAAACCTGAAAGCACGGCTTGGGGATATTTGCGGTGATAACGGCTCACAACTCTAATGAATTCAGGTAACAACAAAAAATCAGCATCGCAGAAGATGATATATAGCCCTTTCGCATGGCGCAGCCCCAAATTTCTAATGGCAGATCTACCACGTTGTTCCTGATGGAATACATATTGAAGTGCATAGGATGCCTGAAAGCCCTCGACCATTTCCTTTGTCCCGTCCGTAGAACCGTCATCAGCTACAATCACTTCGAATAAATGCTTCGGATACGTTTGTGTTTCAAATGAAGCGAGCGTGAGTAACAACTGCTGGGCTCGATTATAGGTTGGAATGATGATACTGTAACGGATTGCCAATGTAATCCCCCCGACCATTTTTTTAGAAAACCCTTAAATAACATGAATGATAACAATATATTCAATGGCTTTAGCGTGGTCTGGTCAAACACCCTCTAAGGTTCGAAACAGGCTTGATCTTATTGGAGATGTATTTTTAAGCCGTACGGGGGGAACGGCCCATGATCTCACTGTATACCTTTATTCGCCCGAGTCTATACTAATCTTTTGCAGTAGGGTGATAAGCAGGTCTTCTTCCTCATCAGATAAATTATGGACGAGATCAGCATTGAACTCATCCATAATTCCTTGCAAAACAGGAGAAAATTCTAATGCCTTGACCGTTGGGGACAAAAGATAGGAACGGCGATCATTCGGGTCCGGTTTCCGCTCAATGTAACCCGATTCCTCCAACTGTTTTACAGAGCGCGCAGTGGTTGCTTTGTCAAATTTGAGTTCATTCGTCAACTGTTCCTGTGTAATGCCCGGACGCTGCAAAATGAGCTTTAAAAAGCTGTGCTGGCCGCCACTGCCGATCCCATAAGGAGACAGTTTCTTGGACAGTATTTTTTGATTTCGCCGGTACAGGTGGGAAATCAGCTTTCCAATTGGTTTTTTTCTCATTAATTACACCCCAGTAGCTTAAAATGGAAAATCCGCAGGTAGAACCCAAGCAAATTCTACAACAATATGGTTGCGTACGCAACAAATTTACTATACACTAGAACTATTCATTTAGTTGCACATGCAACCAAACAGTCATCGTCAACGATAAAGAGGTGTGCTTATCATGAGTTCAACTGCTACAACCACCCCAACGTATCAGGAAAATACCGAAATTCAGAAGAAACGTTGGATGATTTTAATTGTATTGAATCTGTTTACGTTTATGTCCACGCTGGATGGAAGCATCGTTAATATTGCTCTCCCGGTGTTATCCCGTACGTTAAATTTACCCGTAGCACAGATTGAATGGGTTACAACAGCCTATTTGATGGCTATATGTACAGCCATTTTATTTTTTGGCAAGCTTGGAGATATGGTCGGCAAAATTAAAATATTCAAGATCGGCACGATCGTGTTCATCCTTGGCTCACTGCTGTGCGGTCTTAGTCATTCATTGCCCATGCTGCTGATCTCCCGAATTATTCAGGCACTCGGAGCATCCATGACTATGGCCAATAGCCAAGGGATCGTTACGGATATCTTCCCTTCGACTGAACGGGGAAAAGCGCTCGGCCTAATCGGTACCTTCGTTTCCCTCGGCAGTATCGCGGGACCCAGCTTGGGCGGCATTATCGTATCTTCACTGGGCTGGCAATATATCTTCTGGGTCAATGTACCGATTGGTCTGGTGGCCGTTTTTCTCGGCTGGAAGCTGCTCCCAAAGGATCTGATCAAGGTGAAAGACAAGATCGACGTTCCCGGCAGTCTGGTGTTTGCGATTTTTATCCTCGCTTTGTTCGCCGGCTTGCTGCTGGGACAGCAGCTCGGATATGGAGACAGCCGCATCGTTGCTCTGCTGGTGATTGCCGTGATTGCTTTTGCGGTATTCCTTTGGGTGGAAATTCGCCGTCCACAGCCATTGTTGCAGCTCGCTTTATTCAAGAATCCGTTGTTCTCGCTCAGTATTCTGTGCGCTTTTCTCGTATTCGCCGCTAACTTCTGCTTTAATATCATTTCGCCTTTCTATGCGCAGAATATGCTGAACCTGTCGCCTTTTTATGCCGGGTTCCTGCTGATGCTGTTTCCAATCTCCATGGTTATCGTTGCCCCTCTCAGCGGTGCGCTTTCAGATAAAATCGGGTCTGAACTGCTCACCTTTGCCGGACTGGTGGTCATGGTAGTCGCCCAGATTGGCTTGGCTCGTCTCCATGCAGGCAGTCCCGTTCCGTTCGTGGGTCTGTGGATCGCTATGCTGGGTATCGGCAGTGGTTTATTCCAATCGCCGAACAACTCGCTGATCATGTCCAAGGTGCCCCGCACGCAGCTCGGCTCAGCCGGAAGCGTCAATTCACTGGTCCGTAATGTCGGTATGGTGGTAGGGATTACCTTAGCCACGTCGATCCTCTTTTATACCATGAGTAAAGAGGCCGGTTATCGGGTCACCGGATTGGTTCCGGGTCATCCGGAAATTTTTCTGGCAGGGATGCATGTGGTCTTTATGACTTCCGCTTCCATCTGTCTGGTGGCGGCACTGCTAACAGGCTGGCGGCTGATCGGGTCCAGACGGGCACAGGTATAGGAGAAAAAGAAATAACGGATGTCAGAAGAACATAAACGCTCATAGACAGAATGGTTATTGTGGAATTAAGATGATAAGTATTCCGTACGAGCATGGGATAAAAAGCAACATTTACAATTTGGAAAATGTGATATAAGGTGGCGCTTAGATGAATTACTGCTATGAATGCGGAACAAAATTAATGGTGAGGGAGTGTGAAGGCGAAGGCCCTGTTCCCTATTGTAATACATGCCAGGTCTTTCGGTTCCCAATATTCAGCACTGCAATTAGCACCGCTGTAATCAATCGGCAGAGAAATAAAGTGCTGCTCATACAGCAGTACAATATTAAGGATTTTATTTTGCTGGCTGGTTATGTGAACAAGGGCGAATCCGCCGAACAGACATTGGTGCGCGAGGTTATGGAAGAAGTGGGATTGCAAGTGGATGAGTATAAATATATGCGCAGCGAGTATTTTGACCGAACCCATACACTTATGCTGAATTTTGTATCCATTGTGAACGATGATAAGCTGGATGTTCTCAGCGCAGAGGTGGATCAAGCACGTTGGTTTACGCTGGATGAAGCCAAGCAGGTTATTTTGAAAAACAGCTTAGCCGAAGCCTTCCTGCTGAACATTATTCAAAAGATTGAGGCCGGATTCATTTGAAGTGATTACAAGCGGCGGTACCGACGTCGGCACAGGTTACCGCTGCCGTGGGATCGTCTCTTTTCTTGCTACAGATGAGGTCTATATTAGGGTTATTCGTATTGCCTTACACTTCTACAAGACGTCCGTTTTCTTTCCACGATTGCAGTATTTTCTCAAGCACCCACTGGTTTTTGTAGCCATCCTCAAATACCGGAGCACGATCCACAGATTTCCCCCTTGCCAGCTCAACAAAGTCTCTATAGGCCGTATGATCATAGATTGCAGGGACAGCCCAAGTCTCGTATTCGGCATCCGGATGTTCCGGGTCACGCAGCACGATGCGTACATTTTCAGGGTTGTTAAGGCTGGCATGCAGCGTACCGAGTTCGCCATAGATATCGACTTCGATATCGTGACGTTTGCCGATGGCATTTTTGTGCGTGATAAATGTCCCGACGGTATTATCGCCTACGATGCCATGGAAAGCAGCGAAGTCTTCCACATCCACTTTTACAGGCAGACCTGTGACCGGATCAGGCCGTTCGGGTGTGATCGTATGCAGCAGAGCTGCAACGCTTTTAAATTCACCGACCAGAAAACGGGCCAGATCAATAATATGTGAGGCTGTATCACCCACGACCCCGGAGCCTGCCTTGGCTAAATTATGGCGCCATGTATACGGATGCTGACGGTAAGGAGAGAAGCTATCCATCAGATAACGGAATTGAATGTTGTAGATGTTGCCCAGCTTTTGCTCATCCAGCAGTTGCTTGGTATATTGGAAGGCCGCACCGTAGCGATGCTTATAGTGAACCAGCAAAGGCACCGGATTCGCTGTATATAGCTTGTTCAACTGATCCGCTTCCTCCCATGTGAGAGTCAATGGTTTTTCTGCCAGTACAGCTTTGTGTTCTTCGAGCGCAATACGAATAATGTCAAAATGCACATCATTGGGTGTCAACGACAGAATCGCATCTACCTCTGAGTCACGGATTAATGCTTCATAATGAGGGTACCGCTTGGAAGCAGGCAGCTCCAATTGTTCACCAATCAGGTGAAGGCGATTTTCATCCACATCACTAACGGCGACAATGGAAACCCCCGAGATGGTTTGTAGTGATCTAATGTGATATTCAGCGATACGGCCAAGGCCGATGACACCCATACGAATAGGTTTGGTTGGGGAGATGGAGGTATTCATGTGTTCAGACTTCCCTTCTCTTCAAATGATTTAATATCTGCAACAAATTCCTTTTTGCTATGCAGTATCACCCATAGCTTTGTAGAATAGTCTCGACAAAAGCGATCGTCGTAATCTCCAATTCAACAGACCGATGGCGGACAGTGAATTGTGTTGTCCCATACAAAAAAGGATCTGCATCCCCGTTGTCCGGTTTTGCAGATCCTTTGTATACCTTTTCTATATCGAGCTACATTAAAAATGTACCTACGACAAAAGCCACCCCGACAATGATCGAGCGCAGCAGTTGCGCCAGAGCCACATTGCCTTTGGCAATTTCCTCACATACCTTGGTACGCGGTGTCACCAGATCAAAAATAATATACACCAGACACAGCACCACAATGCCCACAGCCGACCAAATCAGCATATCGAGCCATGAATGACTGCTGTATGACACCATCCCCACGATTATACACAGACCTAGCAGCTTTGCCCCCATATAGATGCCTGCCGCCTCATTGCCGCGTGCAATTTCTTGATTATCGTTATAACGTGTCAGCAAGCTGAACACAAAATACCCTACGATTAAGATGGCAAACAGGATAAGCAGGCCGATACCTACATTTCCCAATGCGTTGCCCAAGCTGATATGTGAGTCCAATCTTCTTCCTCCTTATGGATATTTATCAATGTGAATAGATATGTTCGAATAGATAAGCTGAGCTTAAAAGTTACCTATCGTGCCACTGCGCAGACGGATGGTGCTTCGCTTGTACAGCACCATTCCGCCTACTCCGTTTTTATATTCATTTTTTCAAGTTCGACTTATATAGTTGTTAGCAGGGGGATTAGGAGATGCGGCGGGAATGGCGGCGGCGCAATAATAGGCCATATCGCCAGTTACCTTTTCCCCGATTCGGGGCAGAATGCCCGCAAAACGTCCGCCAATCACGAATACGCCTGTCAGCACGTAGCCGCGATACAGTCCTTCTTCGGTCTGCACCTCCGCGCTCTGCATCGGCCATAGTTGCTGATAAATCTTGGGCTGAGCTTCGTAATAGGCGGCAATATGTGCGGCCTCCTCCTGCTCCGGCGTTAGCGCAGCATCGGCATCCGCCATTTCCACTTCGGTTTTGATATGCTCGATCAGGTGCGTCCCTTTGCCCTCCCGTCCCCATATACCCTTGGCTACATAAGGCTCTCCGGTCTGTATAAACAACGATGGTTCAAAATACGTGGGCAGCAGGTAGGTTCGTATGATCTCCAGCTCCCGGTCGTCGAACAGACGGAACCCGCAGAACTCGGGCGTCTGCTCATTGCGCTCATACAGTGACCATATGGTAGCGGTGAATCCCTTGCTCTGGGTAATGATATGCTGCGGCGGATTGATCAGTCCTATTTTCCCGTCCGCCACCATATCCATCAGCGCCTGCCCCACCTCCAGTCCTGTATCGTCCTCACGGTCTTCAATCAGATATTCCAGCGGATACAGGCGATAGAGAATGTGTATCTGCTCTCCCCGATGGTACAATCCTTCATTCGGAATAATCTCCAATTCTTCCAAAGGCGCATATGCCACTTCAAACCCGGCTTGTTCACACAAACGCATGATATATTTCGTATTCGTCTGATCCTCGATATGCCAGTCATAGCAGGTGAAATAGACCTTCATCCCTAATCCTTTGCCGCTATAAAAATGAATCAAATCCGTCATCGCGGACTGGATCGCCTCGTCCATACCAGATGACGGTCCATATAGCGCAGCAGTATCGTCCCCGGATGCCTTCAATTCTCTCAACAGCTCCAGCAGCTTCCCTTCAAGATAGGCCACCTCGGGAATTCCAGTGGGGGTATCGGTGTTGTTCTCAATACACTTGATACCTGCTTCACTCACAATCCAGTCCTGACGGGTAATACCGTCTGGCGCAGCCTCCATACGCGCAGCACGCAGCAGACCCGGATGAATCCCCAGCCGTTCCACCAGATACTCATCTGGCATATAACGCTGGACGAATTGCTGTACCTTGCGATAAATGCTATGTACCGCCTCAGATGCAGCCTGAAGCTCTGCCAGCTCTGTTTCCTGATAAAGCGTTAGCGCAGGCAGGCAATAGGGTTTGCCATACATACGATGGTACGGAATCCTGTGACTGATTTCACCTTTAAAAAGCTCGTCATGCTCATAGGGCAGTTGCTGAATGGTACGCATATTCATCTTACCCCCCGGAATAAGATCCGCTACGCGAGCCGCTGCTGCCAAAACCGCTGTACGAGCTGGAGGACTTGCTCTTGCGGTAAGAGTTGGAAGAATGGCTGCTGTTATAAGAGGATGTTCCATAATAATAAGTCGAGCCGCCATAGAAATAACCGCTGCTGCCAGAATCCCGGCACGCTGTCTGCTCCGATACAGGAAGCTCATCGCAGTCATAATACTCATCGTCACCGCAACCCGTCAGAGCGGCTGGTACAGCCAGCATCAGGGCAAAGGCCGCCATCCGTGCACGAGAACCGGGTCTGGATTTCACTTGCTCCCAAGAGTGCTCCATCACAGATCGACCTCCTTCACAAACAGATGCACCTTTTTCAGCTGCGGGTCCAGTACCGAATAAATAAACTCATACGTTTTGCCGCCCAGCACCGTATAATGATCGAGCAAGCGTTGAGCCAGCTCCAGGGTAAATACCGAGCCTTCCCGTTGTTCCATCCTGCGAAATGCAGGTTCATGCCATTCCCAGTAAAACGCGCTGAACGAGGAAGCATAGCCACCCTCACCTGCCAGCACGAGGTCCGTGATCGACGTACCGTAAGGCTTCGCACCTTCTCCTGTAAACTCGGTCACATAGACGGAATGTTCTGTATGATCCTCGCTCTCATTCGAGATATGCGCCCACAATCTGCCGTCGAGCCGTGTGGCATCTACAAGCTTGCGCAGAAACAGCTCATCTCCCGACACGGATTCCCGTATCAGGCTACGCAGTTCCTTTTGTTTGTCTTCCGACCATTCGCGATACGTTAATGAATAATAAATGATGGTTCCCTTCCCTTCCTGTACGCTTCTGTGATGAGGCTGCTTGCGTTATGAATCAAAGCGCTGCTGTCGTCGTTCACTATACGAGATTCTACCGTGAAAAGGTTCATTTTGGAAGAAAAAAACACCAAAAAGCCGCAATCCCCGGGATTACGGCTTTGTTCTCAGCTACTACAGCTTGATATTCTTCTCGTCAAAATATTCCTCCAGCGTCATTCCCTGCTTGGCTGCATCCTCCGCAATGTCTACTCCCACATAACGGATATGCCAAGGCTCGTATACATAGCCGGTCACATCTTCCTTGCCCTTCATATAACGAATAATAAATCCGTATTCCGGCGCATGCTTCTCCAGCCACTCGCCTTCCTTGGAGGCTCCGAAGGATTGCTCGAGCACATTGCCTACGCTTGGACTGGACACATCAATCGCCAATCCTGTCTGGTGCTCGCTTGTACCCGGTACAGCACTGACTTTCGAGGCGTATTCCTGCCCCTTTGTCTTCACATTGTTGTTAAAAATGGAAACCTGACGCTTATAGGAACGATATCCCGATACAGCACGCAGTTCAACGCCGTCCTTCTTCGCACCGTCAAACAACTTCTCCAGCGCTTCTGCTGCTTCCTTACGCAGATGCCGCTTCTCATGTGGACCTTCGAAGGAAAAAGGCACCTTCGGCTCCACCAGATCATCCGGGGCATAGCCTACAGGCAAGCTGCGCTTTTTGTTCACCACGACTGTATCAGACGTCGCGTTAGTGACGATCGCCGTACCACCAACTTCCTCCACCGTGGCTTGCAGCGCACTCTCGCTTCGCAGCGTCATCACGGGATCTGCCTGTTCGCTTCCTGTACCCGCGGGGGCTTGTCCAGTACCCGATTCAGTGCTACTATTGCTCGCATTCGACTGGGTAGCAGGCTGCACGTTCTCCTGCGTCGTCGGGGATGATTTCAGCGGCTGGCTTTCCTGTCCGCCCGAACCTCCCTGTTGGCACGCCGCCAACAACAGCCCCGGCAGAATCAGTCCCGGGATAAGCGCCTTGGTCCAGCGCTGAGGGGTTCGTTTCTGTTGCATATGTTGTTTCATGCGGGTATCTCCTCCAATATTACACTTGATGCATGGCTTGCTATAGTTTTCGTTTTCCTATTGTAACTAAACTTTCGACACTCTTCGAAGCTGTTATCCGGTTCGATGAAGCTGAATAGGCGCGAAAAAGAAAGGATAGCCCCTAATTATTGCGGAGTATGACGTTTTTTCGAAATTGTGACCCGGGCGCGCTCGGCTACACGCTCACGTATGAGCTTCAACGCCTCTTCCACACGGGGCAGTCCCGGCAGTAATGCCGTAATATCCGCTTCATTCACTGGAGCAAGCTTCTGCGGCAGGCGAATCTCAATAGCATGAAAGCCCGCGCCTGGACGGTGCAATGCTCCTTCGGCGGCAGATTCAGCAATCCATTCGCTGATCGCCGCCGATCCGCTACGTGCGCCCTCTGACCGCGAGGTCGGCTCAAGCGCGGGAGATGCCCCCTGCACATGGGACAGTTCACCTGCCCAAGCGCTGAATACGAATTCCAGCAGCGCTTCGCGCGTCATGCCGATCAGCTCCAGACCGAGCAGCGGATCGCTTCCCAGCCCGACCTGGAGAGCCTTCCTGACTTCTTCGGCGTCACCAACGCCGTCCTCCAGGCTGGATGTAGCCGTATCGGCTGCTGCCTGAACGACTTCATCCAGCGAGGGGCAGGCTTCCCCCTGCATAAAACGGTAAATGTCCCAAGGCTCCGCCTTTAGCTGCTCCAGCCATGCCGTTCGCTGTTCCGGGTTCAATACAGGCACGGAGCCCGTCCAGCGGACAGCCTGAGCAGTCGCCGAACCGTTTTTCGTTCCGTACCCCTCTACATCTGCCTCCCATTGACCGTCAGTTACCCGCAGCTTCACTCGCGGCCTTGTCATCGTCTTCATCCTTTCTGTGCTTACTCAATCCATATATCGTTTTGCAGCGCAATCAGACCGCGTAATTCATCGTCAGACATTTCCGTCAGCCAATGCTCACCAGAGCCGACAACCTGCTCGGAAAGCGCCTTTTTGCTCTCGATCAGCTCGTCGATCCGTTCCTCCAGCGTACCTTGGCAAATCAGCTTATGCACCTGCACGTTGCGGCTTTGACCGATGCGGAATACTCGGTCCGTCGCCTGATTTTCCACCGCAGGATTCCACCAGCGGTCATAGTGAATAACATGACTGGCACGCGTCAGATTCAAGCCGACGCCGCCTGCCCGCAAGGAAAGCACGAATATATTCGGCCCTTCCCCCTGCTGGAAATTGTGGACGATTTCGTCCCGTCTGGTTTTCGCCAGCCCCCCATGCAGGAAATACGGTTCTTCCCCGAAAATCCGGGCCAGCCGTGCTACCAGCAGCTCTCCCATAGACACATATTGGGTAAAAATCAGAGCGGATTCTCCATTCTCCCGAATAGTTTCCACCAGCTCCAGCAGCCGTTCCATTTTCCCCGAATTTTCGGTTTTCCCTGTGTCAGCGCGGCCCGGAATGATCAGACCCGGATGGTCACAAATTTGCTTCAGCTTGGTCAGCGAAGACAGGACAAGCCCCTTGCGGGCGATACCGATCTGCCCCTCTAGTGTCCCCATGAGTTGATCCACCACGCCGCGATACAATCCAGCCTGCTCCGGTGTCAGCACACAATACGATTTCAGTTCCAGCTTCTCCGGCAAATCCTTGCGTATATCCGGGTCGCTTTTGAGTCGACGCAGCATGAACGGCGAGACGAGACGAGACAGCTCGCGCAGCGCGGCCCCTCTTTCCTCTCCCGCCATACTGTAACGCTGACGGAACGAAGAAGAAGTGCCGAGATAACCCGGATTCAGAAATTGAAAAATGGACCACAGCTCACTCAGCCGGTTCTCCACTGGGGTACCCGTCATGGCAATCCGATGCGGTGCCGACAGCTTCATCACGCTCTGAGCCTGCTTTGTCCGTGCATTTTTAATATATTGCGCTTCATCCAGCACGATGGAGGACCAATAGACCGCAGATAAGTCACTGCCGTCCCGGCCCGCCAAATGGTAGGTCGTGAGGACAATATCATACTCGCGGACGCTTTCTTGAAATGTCTCCCCATGAAGTCGCTGGTTGCCGTGATGAATATACAGTGATAAATCCGGCGAAAAACGCTTCAACTCCCGCTGCCAGTTACCGAGCAGCGAGGTCGGACAGACGATCAGCGCCGGACGCTGATCCGCGGCCCCGATGCCGCCATCGAGCAGGCAGGTAATCACCTGAATTGTTTTACCGAGTCCCATGTCGTCTGCAAGGCAGACGCCGAAGCCCAACCCGCGCATGGCGGACAGCCATTGGAAGCCGCGCTCCTGATAAGGACGTAATGCGCCATGCAGCGTCTTCGGTACAGGGCGCGGCTCCACAGAACGAAGCACGCCGCCCTCAACGAGAGAGGCCAGCAACCCGGCGGATTCCGCGCCGAAGATGGACAGGCCCTTCCATGAGGCCTCGCCTGCACCTTCATTTTCCGCGGCCAGATGCATCCACTCGGACAAGGTCATTTCACCGTCTTCGCCGCGCTTGATAAAACGCAGCACCTGACGTATTTCCTTCGGATCGACCTCAATCCATTCGCCTCCCAAACGTACATACGGCAAATTGGCCGCGACGATGCTTTCCAATTCCTCCACCGTCAAGGTCGTATCGCCCAGCACAGCCTCGGCATCAAAGGAAATCATACGGTTAATGCCGACCGTCGATGTGTCGGCAATCACGCCTTCCGGCGGTGCGCCTCGCTCCGCCGAACGCATTTTGAGCCGCAGGCCTGCGCGGCGGCGGCCCTCCCGGCTCCAGCGTGAAGGCATTTGCACGGTGGTGCCGTTCTTTTGCAGAGCGGGCACGGCTTCCGTCAGGAAGCGAAAGAACATCTCTGGCTCCAGCGTGAGGCCCTCGGGATAAGGGCGACTTAACGCTTCTTGCAGTATCGGCGCCGCTTCGGCCGCCTGTCCAA
>NZ_ASRY01000308.1 GCF_000520815.1 Paenibacillus maysiensis
ACCTGTTTTATAGCCCGTTACTTCACCCTTGCTGACAAAAGCAATATCTTCATTGCTGGATTTCCACTCTGCCTTATCCGTGATATCTTCCTCCGTACCTGTTACGTACGTCGCGGTCAGCTTGAGCTTCTTGGATTCCTTGGCATTCAGGCTCAGCTTGTCCTCGCTCAAATCCAGATATCTGGACGTTTCCACATCTGCCTTAATCGAAACCGTCTTATCGCCATACTTCGCGGTCACCGTAGCCGAACCCGCTCCAATCGCCATAATCGTTCCTTTGGTCACCGTCGCAATCTTTTCATCGCTTGTGGACCATGTAGCTTTATCCGAAACATCCGTTACCGTTCCATCCGGGTACACCGCAGAAACCTGTACTTTTTTGGATTCATCCAAACGGAGAAAAACATTGGATTCGCTGGCTTTCAGCTTATTCGTTTGATCCACATCCACCGAAATGGTAGCAGACATCGTACCGTATTTACCGGTAATCGTCGCTTTACCCGCGCTGTAGCCCGTAATCGTGCCTTTCAGTATATCCGCCACGGCTGCATTGCTCGAGCTCCAATCGGCGGACTCTGTAACATCCTGCACCGTTCCATCAGGGAAGGTCGCGGTCAGTTTAACCTTCTCGGTATCCTTCAACAAAAGGGAAACTTCTGGTGAACTGACTTCCAGACGCTTAACCTGTTCTACCTGTACAGCAATCGTTACCGTCTGTTGACCGTATACGGCTTTAATATTGGCTGTACCTGCTCCCTTAGCGGTCACCAATCCGTTAACAACGGTTGCTACCTTTTGATTATCCGAAGTCCAAGTCGCATCACCCGATACCTGAGCTGTCGTGTTATCACTGTAAGTCGCTGTCAGATCGACCTGTCCTGTACCGCTTGAACGCAAGCTCAGGCTTTGCACACTGGATGTCAGTGCCTTAACCTTTTTCGTTACATGCACCTGAACCGATTGCACCTTTTCCTTATAGGTGGCAACCACAGTCACTTCGCCTTCAGCCTTGGCTGAAATTGTACCATTGTACACCGTAGCAACGGATGTATTATCACTTTTCCAATCCGTGCTTACGGTTACATTAGAGGTTGTCCCATCGCTAAAAACAGCCGTGGCCGTCAATGCAGACGTATCTCCCTGTTGCAAAGTTACCTCGTTAGAGGAAAGAACAATCTTGGAAAGCACCGCCTCGGCAGCAGATGCAAACCCCGCATATGATGTAAAACTTGAGATCAGGATGACCAACGCCAAGAAACCGGACCATCTATTCTTCAAAATCTAATTCCCTCCCATTTCGAAACTTAAAATTAAGGATTTCGCAAAATCCTTATACCTACGTTTTATGTCGACATGCGGAAAAGAATAGTTTAGGCTTTAAAGAAAATTTGGTCCTTATTAACTACTGAATTTTACATTAACAGCTCGGCCACCGTTTCTTTCCAGCGATTGATCACCGATTCCGGCTCCTTGAGACGAACCGTGACACCTGTCAAGATATCCGCATATTGAGCAGAATCCTCTCTGGCTGCGAAAACCCGTGCCGCAAAACGCTCGCGTACATGCTTGGCCCCGGGCAAAGCCGACAGGTGTTCCAGCGACAATCGTACATAATGCGCCTTCCCGCCGATGAACACCGCGAGCGTCGCCTTTCCGGTACGAATCATGTTGCCCGTCGTAGTCGTGCCCGGCCACAGTGCCAGACGCAGATTTCCCTCGTCCAGCGCTACAACCTCGCCCACGCTAACCATTGCAATATGCGGCCACTGGTCCTCCGTGACCGTCAACAGCATCATCGCTTCATGCTGCTTGTTTTCCAGCCTCTTGCCATCCAGCAGCGAGAACAGCTCCTTACCGATCCTTGGTGTCTGCATGAAGTATACTCCCCTTTACATTTGGCCTATATCTTCAAAGTACCATAATTTACGGCTGCTTACGAACGTCCCTGTACCCTCTCTGGAATAGGAGGGACATGGGCGGCATTCGGAATATCTTGGGGGTTCACCTTGAACGCCGATTTATATTTTGCCGGATCAGTAATGCTATCCGGTTCCGAGGTGCGCCATGTGAACATACATACAGGACACAGCAAGACCTCCCAGGCGCCTTTCACTGGCGAACGGGTAACAACCTCCGAACGATTAGATTCACAACGGGGACAAATATGCATCTGTCAGCACTCCTTTAATCTTTCTATATTTTCAAAAATATTTAACGAAGCATTTGGCTCAGCTTTTTTTCCCATTCCGCTACACCCAGCGGAGAATCGAGCGGCTGCGAATAATGGCCTCTAATATCCGGTGCTACAGGTGTCGTCGCATCCAATATCATTTTGTGCGTCATGCCTGCCGGATCAGAGCCAGGGTCAAGCGGTAAAATTGACAGGCCCGGCACAATGACAGCATCATGCTTCGGATGCAGCTTGGTGGATAAGGCCCACATGACCTGCGGCAGATTGAACGGATCGACATCCTCATCTACCACAATCACCAGCTTACAATATCCCAATCCATGCGGAGTCGTTAGCGCACGCATCCCCACAGCCTTCGCAAAGCCGCCATAACGGGTTTTTGTGGAAATAATAGCGACCAGCCCATGCGTATACATAGCATTAACGGCTACAATTTCATTAGGAAATGCATCCTTGAGCTGTTGAAACAACGGTACACTTGTATTCACACCGATCATATAATCCGTTTCCGTCCAAGGCATTCCGATGTACAAATGCTCAAAGATAGGCTGTTTGCGGTGATATATACGATTAATCTGAATGACTGGCATTGCGCGGCCGCCGGAATAGTGACCTGTAAATTCACCGAATGGACCTTCAAACTCACGCTCACCCGCTAACACTTCACCTTCCAGAATAACCTCGGCTCCCCAAGGCAGATCGAGATCCGCATCCTTGGCTTTGACCACACGGTAAGGCTCACCCTGAATGGCGCCCGCCATCTCATATTCCGATTGATCGTACAGCAGCGGCGTAGAAGCAGCCGTGGTAATCACAGGCTCACATCCGAGAGCAATAGCGACCTTCAGATTTTCACCGCGTTCCTCAGCTTGACGGATATGGATCGCAATATCATGCTGCGGTACAGGTTGGATACCCAAACGGTTTTTGCCCTTGACCTGCATCCGGTACAAGCCGACGTTTTGCTTGCCATAGGTGTCCGGGTCATCCAGATCGCGTGAAACTAAAATCGCTTTATCCAGATAAAATCCTCCGTCTCCCTGGTTCAAACGAAATAACGGCAAAATATCAAACAAATTAATATCCTCTGTAATCTCGACTTCATGAAAAGGAGCGGTTTCTTCCCGCTTCACGGGCACCGGAAATTGTTCATAGCGTCTGGCAAATTCAAAAAACTGCTCCTTGAGCGGCGTGTTTTTTGGCATTCCCATCATGAGGGCATGATTGGGCCAGGAGCCCATCACATTCATTGCAATACGAGCATCCGTATATCCATAGATATTGTTGAAAAAGAGAGCAGGCGTCTTGTCTCCAAGATTGTTTAATGCTCTGTTAGCTGCTGCGAGGTCCGGCTCCGGCTTTACCTCATCGCTGATCGTAAGCAATTGCCCCTCCTTCTCCAAAGTATGCAGAAAATCGCGAAAGTCTTTATAAGCCATCATTCATTCTCCTTTGTCTTCCGTTTTCTCAATTCTGGTGCAGTCTGGAGCCAGCCTGCTTCATTCCATCCCAGCGCTTAGCTGCGGTAGTGACAATACCGAACTGATCCAATGCGCGAAAAACAATTTGGTCCACCAATTCCTCAATACTTGCAGGATGATTATAAAAGGCAGGCATCGGCGGCAGGATCATCACCCCCATACGTGACAGCTCCAGCATATTTTCCAGATGGATACTACTTAATGGTGTTTCCCTGGTCATGAGCAGCAGCTTCTTTCGCTCCTTCAGCATCACATCCGCTGATCGGGCGAGCAGGTTGTCCGCCATACCGATACGAATAGAGGCGAGCGTCTTCATACTGCAAGGAGCAACGATCATGCCATCTACCCGGAAGGAGCCGCTGGAAATACGCGCAGCCTGATCCTTATACGAATAAACTGCATCCGCCATGGCCTCCACTTCCTTCACCGTGTAGCCTGTCTCATAGGGAATGTTCGCAATAGCCCACGGGGATAGCACCAGATGGCTCTCCACTCCGGCCTCCCGTAATTGTTGCAATATACGGATACCGAAGATCGACCCTGTCGCTCCCGATATTCCTACAATGATTTTCTTCATATGTCCCCTCCTTCCACCCCACCGTTGTATGTTCACCAATGCATCACTGTCAAAAATTATACTCCTGTTCCTTGCACACGAAAAATATATATAATATATGTAATGCATACTTTAATAGTATTCAAATCGAAGCGTTGTTCAGAAATGAGGAGGAAACCCCCAATGGATATGAAGCATCTGCATTACTTTTGCGTCATTGTGGAGGAAGGGCAAATCACCAAAGCCGCACGCACGCTCAACATGGCCCAGCCTCCGCTGAGTCAGCAGCTCAAAAATATGGAGGACGAGCTTGGGGTAAAGCTGATTTACCGGGAAGGAAAGAAGTGGGAGGTCACCGAGGCCGGATATGCACTGTACACCCGCTCCAAACGATTACTGGCTGAAATGGAGGATACCTGTAGAGAAATTGGGGAGTTTGAAAACAACGTAACCGGCACCCTGTCCATAGGCACTTCATCGGCCTGTATGTCTCTGATTACCGAACAACTCAGCCGCTTTCATCGGGATTACCCGGAGGTATACGTTAAGATAGGACACGGGGACACACATCATCTGGAGGAACTGCTGCATCAAAATAAAGTCGATCTGGCCCTGCTGCTTCTTCCGGTAGACGACAACTCGTACCATACGATTGAACTGGAGGGCGTTTCTTTTGTTGCGGTACTTCCATGTGAATGGGCAGATCGCCATCCGAGTGGAGAAATTACACTACAGGAAGCAGCCAGCTATGACCTCCTGTTGGCACGTCGAACAGAAGGTCACGGATTATACGAAACCGTCATCCGCAAATTTCAGGAGCACCATCTTACTCCGCGCGTCGTACTGGACTGTCCTGAAATATCGACCATTCTCTCGCTCGTATCCACAGGCATGGGGATTACCATCATTCCAGACGCTGGCTTGGGACAAGAATACGGAGACAGATTTCGCACGCTCTTCATTAAGGAGCCGTTTCCCTTTACCCGGCCTGCCGTCGTATGGCGCAAGGATCGTTATCTATCCAATGCGGCTCGCAAATTGGTTGAACAGCTCCAAGCTGGACACACGAAAAAGACTGCTCCCGAGTAGATGCTCTCTACAACTCTACTCATGAAACAGCCTTATGCTGGATGAACCTCGGTCATTCCTTTGTTGTTGCCGCCTTATTTGACTCCCTGATGCCGATACTCGGTCGGAGTCATGCCACATTTGCGCCGAAATACTTGTGTAAAATGCCGCATATCCTGGTAGCCGATCCGCTCCGATATATCAGCCAGCCGCAGATGGGGATCATTGAGCAGACGCTTCGCCTCCTCCATCCGCAAACAAATGACATAATCCTTGTAGCCTTGTCCGGTTTTTTGCTTGAACAATTGGCTGAAATAGACCGGGTTCAAAAAGACGACCGAAGCTACCTTCTCTAAAGACAGCTCCTCCGTAAAATGAGCCCGAATGTATTGCAATGCCACATCCACCGTATGCATGCCTTTACGAAGACATTCCCCAGCATCCGTCGCTGCTGCTGCAATCTCCTCAGGCGTCCGTCTTAGCCTTGCCACCTCTTTAGGTATGGAGGCAAAATTGTGATGAACGCCTGAGCGCGTAATTTGCAGGGGCACCTTCACGTAACGTTTCAAATGGGATTCGAGTAACGTCTCCAGCCGTGCGGCCTCTGCTTCATCCCGCAGTCGTGCAATGCCCAGCAGGCTGTGGCGGTCGAGGCTGACGACAAAACCGCTGCCCCCCGCCTCAACAAGCTCGGACAGTACGTTTTCGATCATAAAATGCTCCAGATGCGTCTGCTTATGATCAGGTTCCATGCGAACCATGAAGAGGTAAAACTCCGGGTAATTTTCGATAAAAGGCTGTATATCCAGTTTTCCCGTGTCCAGTCCAAGTGCATAGCGTTGAAAAACAGCCTCCCGCAAATAGACCATATTGGATTTGAGAAGCCTGCCCTCGTTGGCCTGCTGCGAAGCGACAAGCGCTTCGGCTGCGAGCACTTCAATGCATTCCAGCAGCTTTCTTTTGCCGATTGGCTTTAACAAATAGTCTTTGGCACCCAGCTTCACTGCTCTTTGCGCGTATTGGAAGTCGGAATGGGCCGAGATGACGACCCACTGTAAATGAGGATGCTTTCGCTTGGAAATGCGCATGAACTCCAGACCATCCATGCCGGGCATCACGATATCGGTCAATACAATATCCACGGGATGCTCCGCCAGAATGCCTGCTGCTTCCTCGGTGGAAGCAGCGAGATGAATACCGCAAGTTGGCAGAGCCTGGCCAATCGTACGCCGAATCCCCTGCCGAATCATACTTTCATCGTCAGCTATCAGAATATTCATGTTTCTCCTCCTTCGGTGGCAGAGGCACACTTACAGTGGCTGTCGTTCCGGCCCCAGGTGCGCTGGAAATTCGTAGGCCGTACTCTTCTCCGAACATGTGCCGTAGCCGTAAATTTAGGTTTTGCAGGCCGATGCCTCCCGCCTGCTCGCTGCCCGCCTGCTTGCCGGGTTCTGCCAAAGCAACCTGAACCACCTCCCATCGTTCGTACTCCATCCCTGCACCGTTATCTATAATATGCAGGCTTAATACGCCACCATATTCCTCTGCTCTAACGAGCAGCTTGCCACCTGTATTCGCATGAAGAGGCTCCAGTCCGTGCTTGACCGCATTTTCAATCAACGGCTGTAAGGTCATTTTCGGCAAACGGATATCCATCCAGCGCTCATCAATACTGATGTCTACGGATACCCTGCCCTCCAGCCGGGTCTGAATAATGGTGAGGTAATGTCCGATCTGCTCTACTTCTTCGCGCAGGCTGACATCGGTTCCTTCCTCCCAATGACTGCTGTAGCGGAACATATGGGATAAGGAAAGCACCACTTCCCCAAGCTGATCCTGCCCCTTTTCATCCAGCATCCAATAGATCATATCCAGCGTATTATACAGAAAATGCGGATTGACCTGCGTCTGGAGCGCATGCAGCTCGGCATTTTTTTCACTGACCGATGATATGCGAACCAGCTCGATCAGCTCGTCAATCCGTCTTACCATATGGTTGAAGGAGGTCGCCAATTGGTTGATTTCCTCATACGATTCAATCTCCACCGTATGGCGGAAATTCCCCGTCTCCACCCGTTTCATTTCCCGAATGACCCGCTTCAGCGGAAGCGAAATACGTCTGGAGACAATGGACGCAATCAGCGCGGATAAAATAATGAGTACAGGCACCACAATGAGCAAATACCTTTGATTTTGCACCAGCTCCACGTTCAAATCCTCGCTGGGGGTCACGCTAATGACCGACCAATCGGCAAACGGCAACTTGGAAGCGATTACAACGCTCTCATTACTTCGGTTTACAATGACATCGTCCTCCGGTACCTGCTGCTCCAGATTTTGCAGATCCGGTGGCGGTTCAGAGGAAGTAGCCGACACAATCCGGTTTTCATGGCCCACCAGATATACCTGACTATTGGTACCCAGCCGCAAATTGTGGAGGGCAGACAGAACAGAGCGCGGTTCAGCTTCAAACAGGACAATACCAATCGGCTTATGCTCATCCAGATCGTAGAGCTGGCGCCCGAACGCAAATACGGGTCTGGTTTCCACCTGGTCAATGACAGAGTGAGGATAAACGCCCAGCCATGCGATTTTGCCCGCTGACTTTCGAATTTCCTTATACCATTCGGTGTGTTCGTAATCGGTATCAATAACATTCATATAATTCCCGTAATTGTATACCTTGCCTGTGTCTGTGATGACATGAATGCCTATCAGGTCCTCCCGCGAATAATAGATAGCTCCCAGAATATTGGTAATTGTACGTTCATTGATGTAATTGACGGCGGGTAGATCGCTGGCATCCGTCGTTAGCAGACGAACCAAATCCATATTGTTGCTGATCGATTTGGACAGACTGTTATAGCTGCTGAGCAGCAATTCGAACAGTCCTGCCGTTTGGGAAACATTTTTACGAGCCAGCTCACTGACCTTATCATGGAACTGTACTGTAGTACGGTTATAAAATAACAAACTGATCGCCAGCACAATACCAGACATGCTCAACAGGAATAGAATGAACAAGCGGTGGTGAATAGACTGAAAACGGCGCATCATACCTCCGTGCGCTCCTTTCGAATCGCTCGCCTACCCTTTAACCGCCCCCGCTACCATGCCCTTGGTAATCTTTTCGGACAGGACAAAATAAATAATAATGACCGGTAAGGACCCCATGACCAGAAAAGCGCCAATATTGCCGTAATTCACAGAATACTGGCTGACGAATGTATAGACGCCGAAAGGGAGTGTTTTGAGCTTCTCTGACGAGATAAAGGTGGCAGCCATAATGTATTCATTCCAGATATTAATAAAGGTCAAAATACACACCGTCATCATCGGCGGAATCGAGATGGGTAAGATCACACTGCGGAAAATACGATAAATGCTCGCCCCATCAATATAAGCGGATTCTTCAATCTCGTGGGGAATGGACCGCATAAAGCCGGACAGGATGAAAACCGCAATCGGTGTCTGAAAAGCAATGTAGGGTAAAATTAGCGAGAAATACGTATTGAGAATGTTAATGTTTTTGAACATCACCATCAGCGGCAGCAGCGTTGCCTGCATCGGAATCATCATTCCGATCAGAAACAAGGTCAGCACAGCAGCCCCAAAGCGCCAGCGAAAACGCGTAATCGCATAAGCAGTCATCGAGCTTAACAAAATGACGAATAGCATCGTAACTCCGGTCACCAGCACACTGTTTCCCAAATAGCGCAAGTAGCTCCCTGATTCATAAGCTTCCTGATAGTTGTGCCACTGGGGCACTTGAGGGAGTGCAAAGAAGCTTGCGCTCAAAATCTCTTCATTCGTCTTCAACGAATAGGTCAGCAGCCAGAAGAGTGGATACAGCTGCGTGACGATCAAAACCGCCAGCAAGGAAAAGACCAAAGTTTTTTTCATGGTGTTCACAGCTTCATCCCCTTTAGCTTACCTTATTTTCGATTCGTTTGAAAACAAAATTTATCACAATTGTAAATGACAAACAGATAATGACGAGAAACGAAGCCAATGCGCTGCCATATCCATATTTCATGGACAAAAAGGACATGTTGTACATATACGTGGACACCGTATCCGTTGCATGAGCAGGCCCTCCACCCGTCATCACCCAGATCAGATCAAACGATTGCAGAGAACCAATAAAGGCCAATACCATTGATATTTTGAAAATAGGCACAATGAGCGGCAGCGTAATATAACGGTCTGCTTTAAAACCCTCAGCTCCATCCATTTTGGCTGCCTCGTACAGCTCATTCGGAATATTTTGCACCCCGGTAAACTGAATCAGCAAATGATAGCCAAAATACTGCCACAACGACACAAAATAGAGCGCGTACATGGCAACCTGCGGTTCTGTCAGCCATGAGCGTGTCCAGCTTTCCAGCCCGACCGACATCAAAATACCGTTCAGCATCCCACCCATCGAGGCCGGATTATAGATCGTCTTCCACAACTGCCCGATAATAACCACTGACAGAATGACCGGCAGAAAATACATCGTAACCAGCGTATTCGCCTTACGCACATAGCGGTTGAGCAAAATAGCCAGCAGCAGACAGAACGGAATTTCCAGCATGGAAAACACAGCGAACATCATCGTCCGCTTCACAGACGGCCAGAACACCGGATCGGCTGTAAAAATCCGCTCGAAATTTGCCAGCCCCACAAACTTCGCCTCAGATATCCCGTTCCAATCCAGCAGTCCACAGTACACCGACACCAGAATCGGAACAAACACCATACAGGTGTACAGCAGCAGGCAGGGCAGCACGAAAACGGCAATGGTGCGTGCCGGCACCTTCAGTACATTCATGCTCCAATCTCCTTTGTGTTTTTTCTGAACTTCTTCTAAGGATGCGCAGCTCATAGTTATCTCAAATCAGGGAAAGAACTAATGCGCCCCTCCCCTGTTAAGCTGCAACTATTTGTTCGCTTCAAAAGCACTCTGGTGCTCCTTGGCAACTTGGGCAGAGTCCTCCTTTTGCACGAACAGGTTTTGAATGCTGCTCAGATGCGCCTGCGCAATAGCCGGATTCATCGTATTATCAAAAGCGAGGTCGCCGCCCTTCACATTTTTGAACAGCTCATTGAGGTTAATCGCCAGCTCAGAGTAGCCCGCCTCCTTCAGATCGCCTTTCATTTTCTGACCGCTGCCAATCGCATTTTTCAGATCAAACTGGATCTTGGGCATCTCTGTAATAAAATAGTGCAGAAAATCCTTCGTCTCCTGCAAATGCTCACTGTTCGCCGATACCGCAAACGCACTGCCCGGCGCAATCACATACTCATTCACATCTCCCTTGCCATTCACCGTAGGGAATTGGAACGCACCCACCTTGCCTGCTACCGAAGAAGCATCAATAGACCCTGTTTCCCATGTGCCCATGATATACATCGCAGCTTTTCCTGTTTTAAAAATATTACCGCCCGCATTATAGTCGATGGATGTAGCTCCATCCGGGAAAGCCCCTGCCTGCACCAGTTCCTGAAATGCATCCACTGCTTCCACAAAGGCCGGATCATTAAACGTCTTTTTGCCGTCCAGCACATCCTTGAGGAAATTCGGCCCTTCATTCGTACGCAGCAAAATGTTCATGAAAAGGAGTGATCCGGTCCACGAATCCTTTTCCCCAATCGCAATCGGGGTAATCCCCTTTGCCTTCAGCGCCTTGACGGCCGTAATCAGCTCATCAAAGGTGGTCGGCAGCTTTTGAATTCCCGCCTGCTCGAACAGCTCCTTATTGTAAAACACCACTTCTATATTGTTACCGTCCGGAAAAGCATAAAGCTTATCATCGAAGCTATAATAATCGAGCAGTCCATCCTGAAATGTATCTTTTAAGCCATCTTTATCTGCCACATCGTTCAGGGGAGCCAGTAGCCCGGCATCCACGAAGGGCTTCATTTGTGCGGCCGGGTTTACAATCGTAATATCCGGAACTTCCTTCGCCGCCGCCTGTGTTTTCAGCTTTAGCTTTTGTTGATCTGTATTCAGCGAATCCAGCTCAATTTTGACATTCGGATGATTCTGCTCATATTGACTTACAATTTGCTTTATCATTTTGTATGAAGGAGTGCTAGGATCAGGATTAATGTTCTGAAAGGTGATCGTCACTTCTTTACTTGCAGCGTCTCCACCCTTGCTTCCTGAGTTTCCCGGACTTTCGCTCTGTCCGTTATTACAAGCTGTCAGCGTCAATGCCAAGGCGCTCGCCACCAAAATAGAGAACGCTTTCATTTTTGTTCTGCCCATTATCCTTTTCCTCCTCTTGTTGAAGCATTGCGCGAATTGTCCCTGTCGGTGAATACTCAATGCCCGCTTGTTCTTTTCATTATGTTCTATAGAAAAGAAGTGAACAATGTGTGAACTTAAGGAGAAGGGTTTGCTTTTTCAAGCCCTCATTCGTGCGCTTCAAAATTCATTCATATCATAACTTGCAATTTATCTCGAACACAGGCATAATATAAATAAGCTCATCCTTTGATAATGATTCTCATTATTAAAAAAAACAAATATACATGGACCCCAAAGGAGGCAGAACCGCAGTGAAAGAAGCTTTTAGTAGAACCTCCCTGCATATTGATGATTATTTGGATCTTCTCAATCTTGCGGTACAAGTCGGAGATATAAAGTGGCAAAAGGAAATTACACGTAAACTTCAAGCCTTAAGTGTCCTCCAGACAGAACAGGTTGAAATAGATCAATAATCGCCTTCCCAGCTAATTGACCGCTATACGCGTTGATTAGCCTTTTTTATATTATAAATGATAATAAGTACAGGTGTGTCAGAAGACGTAAATCAAGGCGGGTCCTCAGGGACTCCGCCTTATTTATGTTCATATTTTTTAGAGACGGCAGATTTCATGCGCACATTGACCATACGAAGGGCAGCAGCACATCATGCGCAGCACCTTGAGATCGTGAATAACTATTTTTCCATCCCGCGTATCAAGCGTTCCCTGCTCCTTCAACGAGCTTAGCATCCGATTCACACTCTCCCGTGTCGCTCCAATCATTTCACCCAGCTCGGAGTGACTCAGCTTCATATTCAGTAAAATGCCATCCTTCACCGCTACACCGCATGTATTGCTCGCCCGGATCAGCGTGGAGGCCAATGCTCCTGTTTTACCATACAGCAGCAAATCCCGAAACCGCGATTGCATAATCCGTTGCTTCATAGCCATCCACTGAATGAATTGGAGCCCCATTGCTCCATTTTTGGACAGAAGCGATTCCAGATCCTGAACACGCACCACGCCCAGCTCACAGGCATCGGCTGTTTCTGCGGTGCAGCTATACTCTTCTCCATCTATCCCGCTGAACTCCCCGATTAAGTCGCCTTGATGCTGAATGGTCAAAATCAATTCTTTTCCGTCTTCTGTCGACTTGCGAAGCTTAACATGGCCCGAATGTATATAATAAAGCTGCTCCGATTCTTCGCCCTCTCTAAAAAGCGTAATACCCGCCTTTACCTTTTTCCAGGACATGATATCCTTCAGCAGCCCAAAATGTTCCTCCGTCAAAAAAAGCTGAATTCCCGTGCGTTCCACTTCATCCCCAGACCGTTCCGTACAAGTGGCTTGCATGTTAGCGTCCTCCTCGTGTTTACCTGATATCTATATCATAATGCTTTGACGCATCGGTTGTTATCAGGAGAACACCTGATTTTACACCTTCCTACTCCCTGATTCGCTGTGATAAATATCACTCCCGCCATCAAGCAGAGCCTAATTTATCGGCTTCCCTTCTACTCCTTGCCCCGCCTGTTCAAAAGTCAGTGTTTCCTGCACCTATAGATCAGGGGGTTCCCTGACTTACTTTTGTAACTGCTGGAACTACAATAAGTTAGAGCTACAGTTTTGTTACGAAAAAGGATGTGTCTTCTATGCTAGAAATAACGGATGAAATGCGCAAAACACTGGATCAGTTGAGAGATCGTATCCATGGGGATCTCACAGCACTTGCGCTCATGTCCAAGCCGGGAGGTGTGTTGCAATGGTATTATGCCTCTGGCAGCCGCAGCGAACGCTATCGGCGTATTTCTTTTAAGGTAGGGCATGGTATTGCCGGGATGGCTGTTCGTCTGGGGCGTACCGTGACCGTAAGCGCTATGCTCTCCGGCAGCATCCGTCTACGTCAGGAATGTGCGCTGATGCTGGCGGAACAACTTCACTCTGCTGTGGCTATTCCCTTTTCCAGCACAGGGGATCTGCCGAACGGTGTATTGCTTCTCGGTAATCGTGATGTGAGAGTGTTCACCGATTCCGATGTCGCAGGGGCCACAAAAGTCGCCGAGCAGTTTGGTCAGCTATGTGCCCACAGGTATACTCTATGAGATCATATAACTGTCTATGTTGATTGGAATCCCTTAAATTTGATATGATGATGACAAAACGTACGGTTCTACCGTTCGAGGGGATGACAAATTGATTCGTATACTTGTAGTGGATGATCATGTTGTCGTACGTTCCGGCCTCATGGCCCTATTGGACGGCAAACACGGTATTAAGGTGGTAGGAGATGCAGCGGATGGGGATGAAGCGATTCGCAAGGCGATAGAGCTACAGCCCCATGTCGTACTCATGGACTTTAGTATGCCACCTGGCAAAGATGGTCTTACGGCAACCACTGAATTGAAAAAACATTTGCCTGATACAGAAGTGCTTATTTTAACGATGCATGATGATGAAGAATATCTGTTCCGGGCCATTCAGGCCGGAGCCTCCGGATATATTTTAAAAAGCGCACCTCACGAGGAATTACTCGCTGCCATTCAGTCTGTGGCCGAAGGTAGCGCCTATCTGTACCCGAATGCAACCAAACGGCTGATGAGTGAATATCTGGATAAGATCAAGAAGGAAGGCATAGCCGGCCCGTATGAGTCCCTTTCTGAACGGGAAAAGGAAATCCTCTCGTGGGTAGCCAAGGGATATGCGAACAAGGAAATTGCCGAGCGCCTGGTGATCAGCGTCAAAACCGTTGAGTCCCACAAAAGTAACCTGATGGAGAAGCTTAACCTGAAAACACGGCCTGAGCTGGTCAAATTTGCACTAAAAAAGGGGTTGCTGCATTATGAATGAACCTTCTAATCCTTCGCTCCAGCATGCTTTTGGCGAGTCAGCCGATAAGCTGCTGGATGATTTGGAAGCGCATATACCAGAATCCCCTTTTCTCCATGCACTGCGTAACTCACTCCACCAGTTAACCAATCTGAAATTCGCGTTGGATACGTCCTCTATCGTTGCTTTGACCGATCACCGGGGCATTATTCAGTACGTCAACGACAAGTTCTGCGAGATTTCGCAATACAGTCGTGAAGAGCTAATCGGTCGGGATCATCGCCTCATTAATTCGGGCTATCATACCCCTGCCTTTATGAAAAACCTGTGGACCACAATTCGTTCAGGCGAGGTATGGCAGGGAGAGATACGTAATCGAGCCAAAGACAACACCTACTATTGGGTGAATACCACCATCGTGCCGTTCATGGACGAAGAAGGTAAGCCCTATCAGTATTTGGCGATCCGTAATGAGGTAACCAAACTAAAAAAAGTAGAAGCTGAGCTGCAGACAATGATGACGCAAGTGATGCAAATACAGGAGGAAGAGCGCAAGCGTTTCTCAAGAGAGCTGCATGATGGAATTGGGCAAAGCTTGTTTGCGCTGATTATTCAACTGGATAGTCAGCTTGCCGAACAGCCTAGTCCTACTCTGGAAAAGCTGCGTTCACAGGTGACTGACATTATTAAGGATGTCCGTGGACTGGCGTGGGAAATTCGCCCCTCAGTTCTGGATGATTTGGGCGTCGTACCAGCCATACGGACCTATATTGAAAACTTCTGTTCTCATTACGGGATTGAGGTGCATTTTCAATGCACTCTACGTAAACGCCTTGATATTCGCAAGGAAATAGCAATTTATCGGATTGTACAGGAGGCATTAACGAATGTAGCCAAATATGCAGACGTAGCAGAGGCACATGTCGACGTAGAGGATCAGGGTGAGGTCATACAAGTGACCATTTGGGATGAGGGTATCGGATTCTCTGAGCAATCTCAAGGGAAAGGCGTGGGGCTGTTCAGCATGGAGGAACGAGCCAGGGGCGTAGGAGGATGGATCAGCGTAACCTCTGCACCGGAACATGGGACCTCCATCCAACTGACCACTCCTGTGTAAAGATATAGCAGCATAAATAAACAAAAAAAAGAGAGAGCGCTGTCCCCAGACAGGCTCTCTTTATTTATAAGGTGTCACCACTGAGGTAACAAGAATCCGCTATAGCAAAAAGCGGGTGATGGGAATCGAACCCACGCTACCAGCTTGGAAGGCTGGAGTTCTACCATTGAACTACACCCGCAAATCAGTATCGGGATGACACGATTTGAACATGCGACCCCCTGGTCCCAAACCAGGTGCTCTACCAAGCTGAGCTACATCCCGATATTATACATTTTTAAGAAAATGGCGCGCCCTGAGAGATTCGAACTCCCGGCCTTTTGATTCGTAGTCAAACGCTCTATCCAGCTGAGCTAAGGGCGCAAAATGTAATCCATAATAAGCAGTAAAGGCGCCACCCAGATTTGAACTGGGGAATGAAGCTTTTGCAGAGCTTTGCCTTACCACTTGGCTATGGCGCCGAATGGATAATGGAGCGGACGACGGGAATCGAACCCGCGACCCTCGCCTTGGCAAGGCGATGCTCTACCGCTGAGCCACGTCCGCAAAATATGGTGCGGTCGAGAGGACTCGAACCTCCACGGGGGTTAGCCCACACGGACCTGAACCGTGCGCGTCTGCCAATTCCGCCACGACCGCAAAATAAATATAAATGGTGAGCCATGAAGGATTCGAACCTTCGACACCCTGATTAAAAGTCAGGTGCTCTACCAGCTGAGCTAATGGCTCTTAATGGCTGGGGATATAGGATTTGAACCTATGCATGACGGAGTCAAAGTCCGTTGCCTTACCGCTTGGCTAATCCCCATTAAATGAAAATAAAGGGCGGCCGATGGGGCTTGAACCCACGAATGCCGGAGTCACAGTCCGGTGCGTTAACCACTTCGCCACGACCGCCATAATGATTATGAAAAGACTGGTGGAGGATGATGGATTCGAACCACCGAACCC
>NZ_ASRY01000309.1 GCF_000520815.1 Paenibacillus maysiensis
GCTCGCACAGGCGCAGGGCCATGTGCTCAGCCCAAGCACGCTGCTCTACAGCATCGCCAACCGCGTTTCGTATTTCTGCAACTTCAACGGGCCGAGCCTGACGGTGGATACCGCGTGCTCTTCGTCCCTGACCGCGCTGCATCTCGCCTGCCAGAGCCTTCTGAACGGAGAGAGCAGCGTCGCCATCGCCGGCGGCGTCAACCTGTCGATCGGCGCGGGGAAATATCTGTTCCTGAGTCAGTACAAGTTCCTGGCGACGGATGGCAGATGCAGAAGTTTTGGCGCGGATGGCGACGGGTATGTGCCGGGCGAAGGCATCGGCGCCGTGCTGCTCAAGCCGCTCGACCAAGCGGTGAAGGACGGCGACCACATCTACGGCGTCATCAAGGCGACCGCTGTCAATCACGGAGGCAAGACCAACGGGTATACGGTGCCGAACCCGACAGCGCAGTCGGACATGATTCTGAAAGCGCTGGAGCGGGCGAAGATCAACCCGCGCGCGATCAGCTACATCGAGGCGCACGGCACCGGCACGGCGCTGGGCGACCCGATCGAGATCACCGGGCTCTCCCGCGCGTTTGGCAAGTACACGCGAGACAAGCAGTTCTGCGCGATCGGCTCTGTCAAGTCGAACATCGGGCATCTGGAAGCGAGCGCCGGCATCGCCGGCCTGACCAAAGTGCTGCTCCAGCTCAAGCACCGCAGAATCGCTCCGTCCTTGCACTCTCAACAGCTCAACGCAAACATCGACTTCCGGAACAGCCCGTTTGTCGTGCCGCAAGAGCTGATGGAATGGAAGCGCCCTCTGGTGGAGATCGACGGTCAGACAAGGGAGTTCCCGCGCCTTGCGGGCCTCTCGTCGTTCGGGGCCGGCGGTGCGAACGCGCATGTGATCATCGAGGAATACCAAGCGGTAGAGCAACAGCGTGACCATTTCGGAACGGCTCCGCACGTCATCGTGCTCTCGGCCAAGAACGCAGACCGTCTGCAAGAACAGGCACAGCACTTGCTGCAGGCTGTCGAGAGCGGTGCATACAGCGACGCGGACATGCCGGCGATCGCCTACACCTTGCAGCTGGGCCGCGAGACGATGGAGGAGCGTCTGGCCGTGCTGGCCTCGTCGCTCAAGGAACTGAGTGCCAAACTGCAAGATTTCCTGTCCGGCAAACGAGACATCGACGGCCTGCTCCACGGACATGTCAAGCACTACAAGGACACGCTGGCCCTCTTCGCGCAGGACGAGGACATGCAGGCGGTGATCGAGGCATGGCAGGCAAAAGGCAAGTTCGGCAAGCTGCTCGACCTGTGGGCTAAAGGGCTGTCGATCGATTGGAGCCGGCAATATGCAACAGGCAAGCCAGGTCGCATCTCGCTGCCGGGCTATCCGTTTGCCAAGGAGCGCTACTGGCTTCCGATCGACGGAGCTGTGCAGAGCGGGACGGGCGTAGGACGCGCCGCGATGCTGCATCCGCTGGTGCACGAGAACACGTCCGACCTGACCGAAGTGCGGTTCCGTTCGACGCTGACGGGCCGCGAATTCTTCCTCCGCGATCACGTCGTCTATGGCAACCCGGTACTGCCGGGCGTCGCAGAGCTGGAGCTGGCGCGAGCGGCTGCTCTGCTGGCGACGGGTCTTGAAGCGAACGATCCGACGTCCATGCGTTTGATAGATGTCGTCTGGCCGAAACCGATCGTCGCAGCAGGCGAATCTATACGTCTGCATGTCGGACTCCATGCGCTGGAGGACGGCGAGATCGCCTATGAGATCAGCGGTGACATCCCACAAGGGGAGGAAGCTCCGACGCTGTATAGCTATGGCGAAGTCGAGATCTGCGCGTTCGATCCGGCACCGCCGCTCGATCTGCACGCCTTGCAGGTGCAGTCGGGACTCGGCGTTCTGACGGCTGAGCAATGCTACGATGCCTTCCGCGCGATGGGGACGGCCTATGGGCCGATCCTGCAAGGGATCGAGACGCTCTATCTGGGAGAGAGCCACGTGCTGGCCAAGCTCGCCCTGCCTTCAGCAGCTCTTGCCACGGAAGCGGACTATGTGCTGCACCCGACCTTGCTGGAAGCTGCGGTTCAGGCCGTGAACGCTTTTACGCTGAAACAGACCGACCGCAAGCCGACCCGACCCGTCTCCCTGCAGTCGCTGGACATCCTCCGTCCGTGCCCGTCTGCGATGTGGGCGCTGATTCGAAGCGGCGAGGCCGGCTATGACCTCGACCTCTGCGACGAAACGGGCGAGGTCTGCGTGCAGATGCGCGGACTGGTGCTGGAGCCGGTCGAAGGCGAGTGGCAAGGAAACAGCACGGCGGCAGAGCGCAAGATGTATTTTCTGAAAAAAGTGTGGGAGCCATGTTCGGAAGCTCCAAGCCGCAGCGTCAACCGGGCGGTGGCGATCCTGACCACGCCGGAGACGCGCAGTTTGGCCACCGAGCTGGCGAAGAGACTGCCGCAAAGCCGCCTGTTCGATGTGGCGCAAGAGCCGCAAGAGCTGGATTGGCAGGCGTATGACGGTCTGATCGATCTGGTCGGCTGCGGTCAGGAGCGCAAGGAGTCGGCGGAATGGATGAGCTGGCTTCAGCTGCTGATCGAACACGGCCGCCGCGATGGGATGATGCTTTTGGGTGTCACCAAGGGGCTGGAAGGGTATCAGAGTGCGACGGTCAACCTCGCAGGTGCCTCCCGTGCGGCGCTCTATCGCATGCTGCAGAGCGAATATGGCCATGTGCAATCCCGCCATCTCGATCTGGAGCCGGTCTCTGATGAGACGAGGCTGGCCGAGCAGATTGCCGCTGAGTTCCTTGTCGAAGATGAGGAGACGGAAGCGTGCTGGCGAAACGGGCTGCGTTATCGCGCGCGGCTCAAGGAATGGGAAAAAGGCGAGCAGCAAGCGCGAACGCCGTTCCCGGAAGATCAAGTGCTCTGGATCACCGGGGGCACGCGGGGCCTTGGGTATCTGTGCGCGCAGCATTTTGTCAAACACTATGGCGTCAAGCGCCTGGTGCTGACCGGACGGGAAACCTTGCCGCCGCGCGAGACGTGGGCGGCGCACCTTCGGGAGCAGACGCCTGTTTCCCGGAAGATTCAGGGCATCCAAGCTCTGGAGCGAGAAGGGGCGCAGGTCATGGTTCTGTCTGTGCCGCTGTCTGATGTTCAGGCGGTCGAAGAGAGCGTGCAGGCGGTTCGCCGCAGCCTCGGCCCGATCGGCGGGGTGCTGCATGCGGCGGGCCTGCTCGATGAAGAGAACTCGGCCTTCATTCGCAAGACGGTCGAAGGCATCGAGCAGGTGCTGGAGCCGAAAGTGGCGGGGCCT
>NZ_ASRY01000310.1 GCF_000520815.1 Paenibacillus maysiensis
TTTGATTCCGTAGCTTGAGATTCACTAATTCCTTCAGGTCGGATTTCAATTGTTGCATCTGTCCTTCGATGTCTAATAACGATGTTTGCTCTACTCTGCTGGAAAGTACCGATTCAATATTGGCTTTCAACGTCTTCATGAATCCTTTCTTATTCTCATACATCCGATTGAACAATCGTACAAACGCGGAATGTAAAACTTGTTCATCGACTGATTTGGCATCACATGCTGCTTTACCTTTATTGACATACGTTTTGCATTGCCATACCACTTTTTTGGATGGGTTATTGCTGTTCCAGGTTCGGCGTTTAAAAATGGCT
>NZ_ASRY01000311.1 GCF_000520815.1 Paenibacillus maysiensis
TTACTCACTCGTTGTTCAGTTTTCAAAGATCAAACCCATATTATATCTTGCTATCGTTCTTGCTTTGTTTCATCACCGCGTCTCAGTGGCGACCTTTATAATATATCATTACTTTGTGAGATTTGCAAGAGTTTTTTTAATTTCTTTTTTTTGAGCAAATTTCTCAAAAAGGAACGAAAATTAATTTACCATGAATCCTAAATAGAGTCAATACTTATTTTGATATCAGAAAGTATAAACTTCTTAAGGGTTAACTTCCTGATATCTCTGATTTTATAATTAGCTCTTATATCTTTTATTGTTTGGTTTGGGGAACGCGCCCTCTGCGAGCATATTTGGATAGTTCCTTGGCGGGTGCAAAGCGGGCATACATGCGAAAAACTGTTTTATACCGAAGCGCTATCGCATAACGAATATCCTGATCCAATCGGGTATCGCTCATATCAAGCAGCATTTCATCAAGTTCCTTACGAAGAACATAATCCAGTTCCTTGCATTCTTTTTCGTTAAACAGCATTCCCAGCATATGACCATACTCCCTTATCAGCTTATTATATAGTGCTTATATTCGCTCAACTATTGTTCCAGTCTTTACCTGTTTTTAAACTCAACTGCTAAGGTTTCAAACTTATTCCGATTTAATTCCATGTTTTCACTTTGGGCTCTCCCCTTTGTTATGTTCAATTTTCAGGAAAAATATAAATAACCGACCATAATATTTTAATGTGACAATAAACGATACGTTATTCCACTCTCGATTGCAGCAGCAATAAACAGCAGAACAACGGACCATATAGACACCCTCAACGTCTGTTTCATAAACGACTCCCACGTTTGGGCAAGCCCTTTTCGTTTCAACCCTATGCCTGCACCGATCGAGGACATCACTTGCCCCCCAAACTTCAAACCGAAAGCACAGGCGATAATTAAAACAGGTAATTCAATTACACCATGCGGAAGCAGTCCTTTTACAATAACCTCATACAAGCTTCTGCACGTATCCGCCTGTAAGTGTACGACAAACCCCAAAACCATCCCATTCATAATTAAAAATACAAACGGTACAATTCCAAATAAAGCTCCTACAAATATAACCAGCACACACTTGATAGCATTATTGAAAAAGATAAACACAAAAAAACTCCATTGAGGATGTTCAGTCTGCTGCAAACGCTGAGCCACTTCCCCCAATCCTGACAATTGTTGAGTCAATATGGATTGAATAGCCCCTGTACTTAACCAGCCCACCACAATACTTATGCAAAACAGAAATGCGGAAACTAAAATCAACCGTCTTGTCGTGTGTAAATCATGTAGAAATGCTTTTAATCCCATCAGATCAATCCCTCCTGTTTAGTCCAATGGCATAATTGACAACCCCAGGCATAGCTTTAAGTAAACAAGCACTTCTATGATGAAAGGGGCGTTATTAACCATGAATTCTTTTTTTTATGTACTGAATGGCAAAAAAATTAAACGGTTCTTTATCGTAGCGGCGGCGGCCATTTTCGCTATTGGGGTCATTTATGTAGAAACCGATAATGTCACCGTTTTTTCCGAGGAAGTACCAGCGGCTATTTATAGTGTACCCACAGACAAAAAGCTGATCGCTCTTACCTTTGACATTAGTTGGGGAGATAAGCGTACTGAACCCATCCTAAAGGTTCTTGAGGACAAAAAAGTGAACAAGTCCACCTTCTTTCTTTCCTCTCCATGGAGCAAAACGCACCCGGAGCTTGTAAATCAGATAAAAGATCGTGGATATGAGATCGGCAGCCATGGACATAAACATGAAAATTACAGCAGTCTAAGTGATGAGGACATTCGTAAGCAGATTTCAACAGCCCACACCACGTTGACCGAGCTGACCGGGCAGCCGCCGAAGTTGATCCGTATGCCTAATGGTGATTTCGACAAAAGGGTTCTTCAGGTCGCCAGCACTTTCGGCTACAAAACAATCCAGTGGGACACTGATTCTTTAGATTGGAAAAACCCAGGTACTCAGGTCATTATTGACCGTGTTGTGAAAAAAGCACATCCCGGCGACATTGTTCTTCTGCATGCCAGTGATTCCTGTAAGCAAACTCATGAAGCGCTGCCCATCATTATCGACAAATTGCGTGCGCAAGGTTATGAATTTGTAACTGTATCCGAACTGCTTCAACAGGGCACAGTAAAAGGCAAAGAGGTTCGTGATCAGGCCCTGGGTCTTTAAGAAGTTATTTTACAACCTTCTCAACAAAAAACCAAAATTCAGACGACATATTTCACCTCATCCATTCGCATACTATCCACATTCATGATGAAGGAGGAATACGGCCATGAATTGGACTCGTTTGCGATTAGTCAGCATGATATGCGTACTGGGCGTTGCGCTGACCGGCTGTGGTTCGGACCAGAGCTCGGCGCCACCCCAGAACAGCTATAAAGAAATGAAAACGATGGTTGTCGATATTTTAAAAAGCGATGACGGGAAAAAAGCAGTGGAGGAAGCTTTGACCGGGGAAAGCAGCTCATCGAAAGATGGACAATCCGGTCAAGGCAGCGAAGGCGGTGGATCTGGCGGTGGCTCCGGCGACAGTATGGGAATGAAAATGATTATGCCCACACAGTCAGCAGAACAGATGAAGATCGCAGTCAAGGATACTCTGGTTTCTCCGGAATACAAAAAGGAAATCGAGAAAATCATGACTGATCCGCGCTTTGCCGGTGAGTTTGCCAAGGCCATCAACAGCCAAAGTAAGCAACTTCATATGCAGCTCATTAAAGACCCTTCTTATCAAAAATCTATTGAGGCGATGCTCAAATCGCCAGAACTGACCAAAATGTATATGGACTTAACTAAAACCCCTGAATACCGCAAACAATCTATGACGGTCATGCACGATGCGATGCAGAATCCGATTTTCCGACTTGAGGTTATGAATTTACTCAAAACTGTCGTACAGGAAGAGCTCCAACCCAAGGTTGAGAAAAAAAGTGGTGGTCAGGAAGGGACAAGCGGTGGAAAACAAGATGGCGGCGGTGGTGATAGCGGCAGCGGTGGACAAGAAGGTCAATAATAAAAAGGCTGGTTCAGGAACCAGCCTTTTTTTCTTATTCAGATTCGGCGTGCAATGTCGTAATTTGAGTGGCGATGTCGTTGTAGATCGCTCCCGTTGCCGATTCGGATTTATATACAGATGGTGAAAAATCCGCCTCTGCCGGATGATTATCCGGAATACCCAGTGGAATTTGCGCCAGCAGCTTTGTATGAAGAGTGTCCGCCAGCATAGCCCCGCCCCCACGGCCGAAAACATAGTCCTTCTCCCCGGTAGAGGATACATAATAGGACATGTTCTCCACAACGCCGATGACCTTATGATCCGTTTGGAGCGCCATTGCTCCTGCACGGGCGGCCACAAAGGCTGCGGTTGCATGAGGAGTAGTCACAATGATTTCTTCACTCTGCGGGATCATCTGGTGTACATCAAGCGCTACATCCCCGGTTCCCGGCGGTAAATCAAGAATCATATAGTCCAGCTTGCCCCATTCCACATCGCTAAAAAACTGTCTGAGCATTCTTCCCAGCATGGGTCCTCTCCAGATCACGGGGTTGTTCTCCCTGACAAAAAAGCCCATAGACATAATCTTGATACCAAATCGCTCCACCGGCTGAATAATACCGTCTTCTACGGTAGGAACGTCCTCGGCTCCGATCATATCTGGTACGCTAAATCCATAAATGTCCGCATCAATCAAACCTACACGTTTGCCCTGTCTAGCCAAGGCAGCCGCTAGATTTACAGCCACTGTCGATTTCCCGACACCGCCTTTTCCGCTGGCAATGGCAATAAACCGTACGCCAGATGCCGGATTCAGCAGCTCATGTTCTTCCATACCAGCAGCATGTCCCTTGGTCAAAACCGGGTCAGCCGCTTCCTTCGCATTCTCTCCCGTCTGAATGGCGGATCTTTCATGCTCAGACGCTTCACGAATACGAATATGAATATGGTTCAGTCCCGCTTCTTCCAACGTCTGTCTGATTTCCCTCTCCAGCTCTGCCCGTGCCCCTTCCTCCGAGTTCAGACTAATCGCGGTCAAGGATACACGATCCTCTTTAATAACAACATCCCGAATAAAATGAAGATTGACCAAACGATGACCTGTATGAGGCTCTCGTACCTGTTGAAGTAGCTCTATAACTTGCTCTCTGGATTGCATGAATAATCAGCACCTCTGCTTCAATGAATTTACGTAGTTGTAAACACTTACAGTATACCACTATCTGGCCTCAGGTGCTGACGAGACTCCCTTTTCCCCAGCGCTATAACGCAGCACTCCTTTATAAATCGCTGCTGCGACCTGTCTCTGATAGGTTTCATCACTCAGTCGTCTGGCTTCCTCCGGATGGGACAAAAAGCCCACTTCTACGAGAGCTGATGGCATTTTGAGGGCCTTGAGTAAATATACCGTATTCACCGTCTTGACCACTCTGTCTGTATTCTCCAGGTTGCGTTTAATCTCCTCCTGAATGAGGGAGGCCAAATTTTCGTTGTCCGCATGATTAGGGACGTAAAAGGTTTGGGCTCCACTCCAGCGGCTCGACGGGATGCTGTTCATGTGAATACTTAAAAAGAGATCCGCTTTATGCTCCTCAATCATGCGCACACGCTGCTTCAGGTCCTCCGTTTTTCTTTTAGCATAGCCCTTGGTTTCTTGCTGTGCCAGATCACGGTCTGCCTCCCGAGTCATGACGACAACAGCTCCTGCTTGTTGCAAATAATCTCGCAAATATAAGGCAATCGCCAGATTAATGTCCTTCTCAATGACGCCTTCCTTGCTGACAGCCCCTCCATCTGGTCCTCCATGTCCTGCATCTATGGCAATTACTTTACCGGTAAGCGGAAGACTCCAATGGGTCCAGGCTCTCGAAGCGGGTATCTCATATAGAGCCAGCGTGATAAACAGAACGGCGAGACAGCAGCCCAACAGTATTTTTTTCAGCGTCCGATAGCGAATCCACAGTGTAACCTCGTGTTTACGATTGTTTTTTTGCATAACAAAACGCCTCCGTCCCTATACAGATACTAATGATCTATATGGGACGAGGCGTGTAAATAGTACAACTCAGGAATGAACAAATTCTTTCATACCTTCAATCAGCACTTGGGCGACTTCCGGTCGTGTAAATTCAGGCGGCGGGCAAACCCCCGAACGTAACAATTCCCTAACTTTGGTGCCCGAAAGCGTCAAATGATGTTCCTTAGGATGAGGGCATGTTTTGCTAGAGGCCATATTTCCACATCGGGTACAATAAAAGCTGTGTTCGAAGAACAACGGGGTAATCTCCAGTTCCTCAGGTGTGAAGTTTTTGAAAATATCCTGAGCTTCGTACGTACCATAGTAGTCTCCTACACCCGCATGGTCCCTTCCTACAATAAAATGGGTACACCCGTAGTTCTTCCGCACAATGGCATGAAAAATAGCCTCTCTCGGACCAGCATATCGCATGGCAGCAGGAAACACACCCAAAAAGGTACGGTCAGCCGGATAATAGTTGTTTAGCAGCACCAGATAGCTCTTCATACGCACATCTGCCGGAACGTCATCTGACTTGGTTTCACCCACGAGCGGATTCAGAAATAACGCATCGACAATCTCCATCGCGCTTTTTTGGATGTACTCATGTGCCCGATGTACGGGATTACGTGTTTGAAACCCGACTACTGTTTTCCAGCCTTTTTCAGCAAAATGATTGCGTGTCTGCACCGGTGTGTAATAAAACTCACCAAATTGCGCGGGTTCTGGCCGATTCAGCACCTGCAGAGATCCCCCTACATAAGTAGCTGGTCGCTCCAAAAGTTTTTTAACGCCAGGATGCGCCGGATCATTTGTCTTGAATACACGTCTGGCCTCCTCTGCCTGATCAACCTGATATATACTCTCAATATCAAGTACAGCATATATGGTACCGTCCGTTTCACCCACTAAAGCGACCTGTTGACCCAATGTAAGTTCCCGGGCTATGATCTCCGTAACCGCAAGCGTAATGGGGATACTCCAGACTGTACCATCGGCAAGACGCATATCCGCTACCACCGACCGATAGTCGGCTTCGTTCATAAACCCTGTCAGCGGAGAAAATGCCCCCACCCCAATCAAATCCAGATCGGAAATAGTCCACGAATTTACACGGATAGGAAACAATTCACGGGCGGCCTGCAAAAGTGTTTTTTGCTCTGGTCCTGTAATGATTCTATCGACAAGCGTTCCACCATGCGGAAGAATTGCAGCCATAATGCACTTCCTTTCTGTTCATAAATGAGATTGACAGCTACTTGTTTATCGTTATTGATGGAGTCCACATTCCGTTTTCTCACTGCCTGACCAGCGACCAGCACGAGGATCTTCGCCTGGAAGGACTTTACGCGTACATTGCTCACAACCAATGCTGGGATAGTTACGATCATGTAGCGGATTATACAGCACTTTATGTGTATGAATATAGTTCCACACGTCCTCTGATGTCCAGCTCGCCAACGGGTTGAATTTAACGAGACCGAATTTTTCGTCATATTCTATCTTTTTTGCATTTGCACGGGTAGGAGCCTGATCTCGGCGAATCCCGGTAATCCATGCATCGTATTGCGATAAAATACGTGTCAGCGGCTCTACTTTACGTATACCACAGCATGTGTTGGGATCTGATTTCCAAAGCTCTTCTCCATGCTTGGCCGCTTGCTCTTCCGGAGTAATTAGGGGAGATACCCGCACAAAATCCATGTTGTATTTTTCCCTCATCTGATCACGCGTATCGTACGTTTCTTGAAAATGAAAGTCAGTGTCCAAATAAAAAATATCACTGGAGGGACTAATTTTTTGCAGCATATCTACAAGCACTACATCCTCCGCCCCAAAGCTACAAGCAAAGGTAAGATTCGGAAACGTATGAACAGCATACTGAATAATTTCCTCAGGCGTAGCCTCTTCCAGCTCGATTGCCTTGACCTTGATCAACTCTTCTTTCTCCAACAAGTTCATTATCAATGCGCCTCCATATGAAGATTCATAAATAAATTCCAGCATTCCAATACCGACTAAACTAATAAGAATAAATATAGTATAAAACTTTCATATTCATTGTCAATCCAAGGGATTGTGTCCTTATGCATACAATCTTTGGCCCTAAAAATGCAGAATCGTTGCCCTGTAAGCATTATATAACCCTATCCTCCGCATCCGACCAAGTTCATTGACTTTATATAAAATATTCTTATACAATACATTTGGAAATCACCCTAAAGTTACTTGATAACTAAAAGTAATTAGTCATAGAAAGAAAGTTCGCTTGAACGGAAGCTTTTTACGTCAACAAAGACCGTTCGCTCGCTACTCCGCTCAAAGGAAAAGATGTACTCGCCAATCCGCTTTTAAACAAGGGTGTCGCCTTTACACCGAATGAACGGAAGGAGTTGGGGCTTGAAGGTATACTGCCTCCGACGGTTCTGACTTTAGAAGAGCAGGCCGAACGTGCGTACAAGCAGTTTCTCGCTCAACCAACCACGCTGCGTAAGAATGCTTCGTTGAATGACTTGTATAATCGGAATGTGGTCTTATACTATCGTCTCCTTACGGATCACCTGAGCGAAATGCTTCCGATTGTCTATACACCAACCGTAGGTCAAGCTATTCAGGAATACAGCCATGAGTATCAACGTCCCGGTGGGGTATATCTTTCCATTAATAATATGGATGGCATCGCACAGGCTTTTGCCAACACGCAATTGAGCGCTGACGATGTAGACTTAATCGTGGTTACTGACTCCGAAAGCATACTCGGTATCGGGGATTGGGGTGTGGGAGGCATTAACATCGCCATAGGTAAGTTAGCGGTGTATACAGCAGCAGCTGGTATTAATCCGGGGCGTGTGCTACCTGTCGTTTTAGATGTTGGGACGAACAATGAAAAACTGCTACAAGACCCTCTCTACATCGGTAATCGACAACAGCGGGTGCGTGGAGAGCAGTATGACCGTTTTATTGATGCGTTTGTACAGCATACATTGGGACAGTTCCCGAAGGCACTTCTTCATTGGGAAGATATGAACAATGTTAACGCCCGCAATATTATGGAAAAGTACGGAGAACATATTCTTACGTTTAATGATGACATACAAGGAACAGGTGCGGTTACATTAGCAGCTGTTATTTCGGCGTTAAAGGTGACGGGAATTCCGTTGCAGAAGCAACGTATTCTTATTTTTGGCCCCGGTGCTGCAGGGATTGGAAATGCCGACCAGATTCGAGATGCTATGATGAAGCAAGGTCTATCTGAGAAGGAAAGCAGCCAATGTTTTTGGACTTATGATTACCGAGGGCTGTTAACCGAGGGGATGGAGAATATATTCGATTTTCAAAAGCCCTATCTACGTTTCGAAGAGGAAGTACGTTCATGGGCACGGTCCGATGACGGTAAAATTACTCTGCTTGAGGTCATTCGTCAGATTAAGCCTACTATACTGATCGGCACCTCAGATGTCCACCGTGCTTTCTCGGAGAAAATTATAAAAGAAATGGCTAACCACGTTGAACGGCCTATCATTATGCCTATGTCTAACCCTACAGCGCTAGCAGAGGCAATTCCAGAGGATCTGATCCGCTGGACACAAGGTAAGGCACTTATCGCTACTGGAAGCCCCTTTGAGCCTGTCACCTATGAAGGGACGGTTTATGAGATTGGACAATCGAACAATGCATTTGTGTTCCCAGGATTGGGGCTTGGCGCGATTGCAGTACAGGCCAAGACGATCACTGGAGGTATGTTTACCGCCGCTGCAAATGCTGTAGCCGAGATGGTGGACAGCACTAAGCCAGGAAGCGCCCTTCTCCCCAGTGTACACAAGCTGAAAGAGGTATCCTTTGCTGTAGCATTAGCCGTGGCCAAAGCAGCTATACAGGACGGCACAGCCAGTGTCAAACCAGATCATATAGAACAGTCGCTTCGTGAACTCATGTGGAAACCGAGCTATAGACGTGTAACTGCGCTAAGCTAAGACGATTATACGGAAGTATGTTGAGTATTCACTTCTTGTTGTATTTAGTCACAGGTTATGAACACAACGGGGTAAACTGAATTTAAAATAAACAAATACGATTGTGCATAACATAACTGCCTTTGATCACAACGTGGACAACTTCGAGTGTTCCTTGCAATCAAGGCGGTTATTTTGTGTCCATACGGCTTTATAATTCATTCCTACACTTTACTATCTGGTTACATCATGGGTTGAGGATGAATCAAAGGTTCTAGTTAGTGCAGCTGTAGCACTTATCGACATGTGGATATTTCCAAAAAATATTTATAACAGCAAAAAAAGAACCCTTTCCATAAGGAAAAGGTTCTTCTGTATTCGAAATATTAACGTTTCGAGAACTGTGGTGCACGACGAGCGGCTTTGAGGCCATATTTTTTACGTTCTTTCATACGTGGGTCACGAGTCAGGAAGCCTGCTTTTTTCAAAGCTGGACGGAATTCCGGATCTGCTTTCAGCAAAGCACGGGAAATACCGTGGCGAATTGCGCCTGCTTGACCAGAGATACCACCACCATGAGCAATAACGAGTACGTCATAGCTACCTACTGTTTCAGTCAGGTTCAATGGTTGTTTTACGATCAGTTTGAGTGTTTCCAAACCGAAATATTCATTAATATCACGCTTGTTGATGACAATGCGTCCTTCACCCGGTACGAGACGAACACGAGCTACCGAATGTTTACGACGACCTGTCCCATAGTATTGTACTTGTGCCATGAAACTGTCCTCCCTTTTAATTATCCGCGAAGTTCGTAAACTTCAGGTTTTTGTGCTGCATGTGGATGCTCTGTGCCTTTGTAAGCTTTAAGTCTCAGCTTCATTTTCTCGCCTTGACGAGTTTTAGGAAGCATACCGTGAACAGCCAATTCCAGCATACGCTCAGGCTTGTTCTTAACCATGTCTTGTGCAACCGTTACTTTCAGACCACCCGGATGCAGGGAGTGACGATAGTATTTTTTGTTCTCCATTTTCTTACCAGTCAATACGATTTTCTCCGCATTGATTACAACAACAAAATCACCTGTGTCCACATGTGGTGTAAACTGTGGCTTGTGTTTGCCGCGAATCAACGCAGCCGCTTCGCTTGCCAGACGGCCGAGCGTTTTGCCTTCGGCATCAATGATGTGCCAGTTGCGCTCAACTTCATTTGGCTTCGCCATATACGTAGTACGCATGAAAAGTTTCCTCCTTAAGTTCGTTAACAGAAATCATCATTTATCTTCATTCGTTAAGTTGCTGCATTATTGATGGATTAGATGTTGTTTGAAAGTGATCGTCTTAATTGGGGCTGTGGGAAAGCCATTAAGAAAACACAACTTTTATATTACAGGATAACCATCAATTCTGCAAGGGTAAAATCAATGTTTTTTGATGTTTTCGTCGTACTCCACATTCCAGAGGGTTAAAGCATGCCCAACAGCCGTAGGACCGGCCTTTGAGCGATTTTTAGCCTCCAAAATGGAAGGAATATCATCCGCCGATTTTTTGCCTTCTCCCACTTCCAGCAAAGTCCCCATAATGATCCGAACCATGTGCTGCAAAAAACCGCTACCCGTAATATACGTATGAATAATTCCCTGATCATCCGAGCCCGGACGTGAAAAGGAATGGTCTACCGTCATGTAGGCTTCGTAAATTGTGCGGACATGATTCGTTTTCTGGGAACGTCGGGATGCGAACGATGTATAATCAAAAGTGCCGATCAAATGGGCCAGCCCTTCCTCCATCGCTCGTATATCCAAACTCGTCGGGTGATGTGCCTGTGTACGACGGTGAAAGATGTCCGGAAACCGGTTCGCATTAATACTGTACCGATACGTCTTCCGCTTCGCCATACGGCGTGCATGAAAGGACAACGGCACCTCTTTCGCATCCGTAACGATGATATCACGAGGCAGCCAGGCATTGAGTGCCAGACACCAGCGCTGTATCGGGATCGGTGATTCAGTATGAAAATTGAATACCTGTCCATATGCATGTACACCTGCGTCTGTGCGGCCTGAGCCTGTGATTTTAAGACGTTCGCCCGTCAATGAGTAAATAGCATTTTCAAGATAGTCCTGAATGGTATTACCACTGGGCTGCGTCTGAAAGCCATCATAGCGGGTTCCGTCATAGTTCACCTTCATGCACAAGTTCCGCATGTTTCTCACACCTTTGCAGGGGTATTCACTGGCCTTAAGGAATAACCGTACATAACAAAGGAGAAGCCCCTCAAGGACTCCTCCAAGAGAAAAAAAGGGTTGTTCAGAATCAAGCTGATTCTGTCCACCCTTCCCTCATCTTCGCCTGTTTACGCGCGGTCAACCAGTTCCAGATATACCATTGGAGCGGCATCGCCACGACGAGGTCCCAATTTCAGGATACGAGTGTATCCACCTGGACGCTCGGTGTAACGTGTAGCCAATTCGCTAAACAGCTTTTGGATTGCATCCTGCTCACCATCCAAAGTTTCACGGCGAACGAACGCAGCCACTTGACGACGTGCGTGCAGATCTCCTTTTTTCGCTTTGGTGATCAGTTTTTCAGCAATAGAACGAACTTCTTTCGCTTTAGCCTCAGTAGTTTGGATACGCTCGTACAAGAACAAATCGGTTACCAAATCACGAAACAAAGCTTTACGGGCACTGGAGTTACGGCCCAATTTTTGGTATGCCATGTAGTTTCCCCTCCTTCACAAAAACATTGCTGTACTATTCTTCCGTACGAAGTCCTAAACCAAGTTCCTCGAGCTTCTCTTGTACTTCTTCCAAAGATTTGCGACCCAGGTTGCGGACCTTCATCATATCTTCTTCAGATTTAGTAGTGAGTTCTTGTACCGTATTGATACCAGCGCGCTTAAGGCAGTTATAGGAACGGACGGAGAGATCCAGCTCTTCGATCGTCATTTCAAGAACTTTTTCTTTCTTGTCTTCTTCTTTTTCGACCATAATTTCCGCATCTTTTGCTTCGTCGGTTAGACCCACGAACAACATCACATGCTCGGTCAAAATTTTTGCTCCAAGGCTTACTGCTTCCTCAGGGCGAATACTTCCGTCAGTCCAAACCTCAAGTGTCAGCTTGTCATAATTCGTAACCTGGCCGACACGCGTATTTTCTATGCCATAGTTCACGCGTGAAATCGGAGTGTAGATGGAGTCGACGGGAATGACGCCGATCGGCTGGTCATCACGTTTATTCCGATCCTGCTTAACGTAACCGCGACCGCGATTGGCGAAAATACGCATGTGAAGTCTCGAACCCGGTCCGAGTGTAGCAATGTGAAGATCCGGATTAAGAATTTCCACATCACTGTCCGCACGGATATCTCCTGCCGTTACAACTCCTTCGCCTTCCGCATCGATTTCGAGTACCTTCTCTTCATCCGAGTGGATTTTAAGCGATAAAGCTTTCAGGTTCAGTATGATCTCCGTTACGTCTTCCTTCACACCGGGAACCGTTGCAAATTCGTGCAAAACTCCATCGATCTGAACCGATGTCACTGCTGCCCCCGGTAACGAGGATAACAGAATACGGCGAAGCGAGTTTCCTAGCGTCGTACCGTACCCGCGTTCCAGCGGTTCTACTACGAATTTTCCATAGGTGCCATCATCATTGACGTCTACCGTCTCAATTTTCGGCTTTTCGATTTCTATCACTGCAATATCCCTCCTTCAAAACGTCGCTCCTATATGAAACATTCACCTTATCCATAGTCTATCATGCAGTATGCCTAAACATCCATTCTTGGCAGTTTGTGCCGGATTTATACTACACGCAGAGGAGAAATCTCATTAGACGCGACGACGTTTTGGAGGACGGCATCCGTTATGAGGTACCGGAGTTACGTCTTTAATCAGGTTAACTTCCAGTCCAGCTGCTTGCAAAGAGCGGATTGCTGCTTCGCGTCCTGCGCCTGGTCCTTTAACCATGACTTCGACAGTCTTCATGCCGTGTTCCATTGCAGCTTTAGCAGCAGTTTCTGCGGCCATTTGCGCTGCGAATGGAGTAGATTTACGGGAACCACGGAATCCCATGCCGCCTGAGCTGGCCCAAGAGATTGCGTTACCGTGTGGATCTGTGATCGTAACGATCGTGTTGTTGAACGTGGAACGGATGTGTGCCACGCCAGTCTCGATATTTTTACGGTCACGGCGTTTTGTACGTACAACTTTTTTCGGTTTAGCCATTGAATGTTATCCTCCCTTCTTATTTCTTTTTGTTCGCTACAGTCCGACGAGGACCTTTGCGGGTACGAGCATTAGTTTTGGTACGTTGTCCGCGAACAGGCAATCCACGACGGTGACGAACACCACGGTAGCAGCCAATCTCAGTCAGACGTTTAATATTTAAGGAAATTTCACGACGCAGATCGCCTTCTACTTTAACTTCTTTGTCGATCGTTTCACGTAATTTGCTCACTTCATCTTCAGTCAAATCACGAACACGCGTGTTTGCACTGATGCCTGTTTCCTTCAAAATTTTCTGAGAAGTCGTTTTACCGATTCCGAAAATGTAAGTCAAGGCGATCTCAACGCGTTTGTCACGTGGCAAATCCACACCAGCTATACGAGCCATTTTACGCTACACCCCCTTCTATTAACCTTGTTTTTGTTTGTGTTTCGGATTTTCGCAAATAACCATTACATTCCCTTTACGGCGAATGACTTTGCATTTCTCGCAAATAGGTTTTACAGAAGGTCTTACCTTCATGTTGATTACCTCCTCCAAGCTTTACCCTGGTAAAACTCGCTTCGTGAACATTCACATCGTTTTGCCGAGCAAAACAAGTTTTTTTAAAATGACGTACGTTTAATTAAACCTGCATGAATTACTTGCGGTACGTAATACGGCCTTTAGTTAAATCGTAAGGCGATAACTGTACAACCACCTTGTCGCCTGTCAAAATACGGATAAAGTGCATCCGCAGTTTTCCGGAAACATGTGCAAGAATTTGATGACCGTTCTCCAGCTCTACCTTGAACGTAGCGTTCGGCAGTGGCTCGATTACCGTACCTTCAACCTCAATGACATCTTCTTTGGCCAAAGTCAGTCTCCTTTCTCTTCAGCTTGGTATTCGGACGACTCCATGAAAGTTTTCACTGCATGACGCAGCTTTCCATTTGTCACCCGACCGCTTTCGTTTAAACTGTTTACAACCTCGCTACTAATCTTGGGCTGAGGCATCAGATGAAGAACGTTTTTCTTCTTCGACTGATCAAACTTTCGTTTGTCCCCATCCGCAATATATACAAACCTGCTGTCCGCTATAGAAACGACAACCGCAATCTGTCCGACATCTCTGCCTTTCAGAATCTTCACCAGCTGACCGATTTGCAGGTTTCCTTGCTGAATCATTCAAATCACCTACGCACTCAGTTTCGTGAAAATGTCCATGCCGTCCGTTGTGACCGTCACCGCTTGCTCGTTACGAGCACGAGAGGCCACGTTCACCGTTACGACCGTCCAGTTGTCTTCCAGCGCCCCCACATGGCGAGAACCTATATGAACCATGAGTTCAATAGCCAGCACCATGCCGGTTTTCAGCCTCGGCCCCCGTTCGGGAATACCACGGTTTGGATTCTCAATATATTGCCGAATGGCATGCGACATTGTAAACTGGCGAGTCTTCGCGATGATATCGCCTTTGTTTAACTTGCGTTTGCCGGGAAATCCGTGCACCAGTTGTTCGTTGACTGAAGCGCAAATGCTGGCAGGAAAACCGTTATAACCTTTAAAAGACGGCACAGCTCCTTGACTGCGAATATACCGATCAGCTAAATGATCAAGTTCACCGGTCGTCATACCGGGCTCGATGTGTTCCACCAAGGAATGATTCGTTTCCGTATCCACTCTCTCAGCTTTCCTCATAAAGCTTAATTCCGTCCCCGACTTGCAAATGATCATTACAGCTAACCCCGCAACAAGGACACGATATTTTTGGAAACCACATCAATATCCTGTTCTCCGTCAATATGACGCAGAAGATTCTGGTTCTCATAAAACGTGAGGAGTGGTGCTGTTTTATTACTATATTCGTCAAGTCGTGTTCTTACGCTATCCTCGTTATCGTCAGGGCGCTGATAGAGCTCCCCGCCATCTTTATCGCAAATGCCTTCAACCTTTGGAGAATTAAAGACAACATGATAGCTAGTTCCACAGATTTTGCAAACTCGCCGTCCTGTGATTCGTACCAACAATTTGTCACGATCCACTTTCAGGTTGATGACATCATCAAGCTTCGTATCCAAACGACCCAAAATTTGATCCAAGGCTTCAGCCTGAGCCAAAGTTCTAGGAAAACCGTCCAGCAAGAAACCTTTCTTACAGTCCGGCTGTTGCAGCCGCTCTTCAACGATGCCAATCGTTACATCATCCGGAACAAGTTCACCCTTGTCGATATATTCCTTGGCTTTAATGCCAATAGGTGTTCCCTGTTTCATCGCCAGGCGAAATGCATCACCTGTCGAGATATGAGGAATGCCGAATTCCTTCACAATGACATCTGCTTGTGTACCTTTACCAGCCCCCGGAGGGCCCATGATTAAAATATTCACAATCTGTCACTCCTCAAGACGACCCCTACACAAGAAACAGCACAAAAGGTGCCGGTAAGTATGCGAACATCCTAAGCCGGAACCTGTTGCCTATTTGTTGATGAAGCCTTTGTAATGGCGTTTGATCAGTTGGCTTTCGATCTGCTTCATCGTATCCAATGCTACACCGATAATGATGAGCAATGAAGTACCGCCAATTTGCACGGAACGAGGCAAGCCCGAAAGCGAACCGAAGAATACCGGCAATACGGATATGACTGCCAGGAACAAAGCTCCTGTCATTGTCAAACGTGACATTACTCGTGTCAGGTATTTCTCCGTGGCTTTACCCGGGCGAATTCCCGGAATATAACCGCCGTTTTTCTTCATGTTGTCGGCCATTTGCTGCGGATTCATCTGTACAAAGGTATAGAAGAATGTGAAACCGATAATCATTACGACATACAAAACCATACCCAGCGGCTTGTCATAATACAAGTAAGTGGTAATCCACTTCGCCCAAGCATGATCTGCCCAAAAACTCGCAATAATTGTCGGGAATTGCAGCAATGATACCGCAAAGATTACCGGAATAACGCCTGCCGCATTAATTTTCATCGGAATATGCGTATTCTGGCCACCGTACATTTTGTTACCAACTACACGTTTGGCGTATTGTACCGGGATTTTCCGAATACCTTGCTGGATGTAGATAACACCCACAATAATCAGAATAATCACCAAGGCAATAATAATTGCCTTCAGAATATTCATAAACAGTTGATCTGCCTGAATAAACTGGGATTCTACAACCGTCCGAATATGTCTTGGAATACCTGCCGCGATCCCTGCAAAGATAACGATAGAGATACCGTTGCCGATTCCCTTTTCGGTAATTTGCTCACCTAGCCACATAAGGAACGTAGTTCCTGCTGTAAGCACAATAGCTATTACCAGATAATCTGCAAAAGTGGCTCCTGGAATCATCGCTGCACCATACAGTCGATTAAAGCCGATCGACGTTCCGAATGCTTGAATCAAGCCCAGTATTACCGTACCATACCGTGTAAGTTGAGCCAACTTCTTTTTACCATGCTCTCCTTGTTTAGCCCATTCCGCAAGTTTCGGAATAACGTCCATTGACAGCAACTGTACAATGATAGACGCTGTAATATATGGCATAATCCCGAGGGCGAAGATCGAGAACTGATACAAAGCGCCCCCTGAGAAGGTGTTAAGGAGTCCAAATAACTCGCTTCCTGCCTGATCCTGAGAAGTAAAGACTTGCTTGTTCACGCCGGGAACCGGCACGAAGGAGCCAATACGGTATACAAACAGTATAAACAGGGTAAACAGGATTCGGGTTCTAAGATCCTCAACCCGCCATATATTTTTCAGGGTCTTGAACATTAGATCACCTCGGTTTTACCGCCGGCAGCTTCAATTTTCTCTACCGCAGATTGAGAGAACTTGTTCGCTTTAACTGTCAATTTTACAGTGATTTCACCGTTACCCAGAATTTTAATTCCGGATTTCGCGTTTTTCACAATGCCATTGTTCAGCAAAAACTCAGGGCTTACTTCTGTACCCGCTGCAAAACTGTTCAAATCTTCGATATTCAAAACCGCATACTCTTTACGAGTAGGATTTACGAAACCGCGTTTAGGCAAGCGACGATACAGTGGGTTTTGACCACCCTCGAAGCCTGGACGTACACCACCGCCGGAACGAGCGTTTTGACCCTTATGACCACGACCAGAAGTTTTACCCGTACCGCTACTAGGACCACGACCCAAACGTTTACGTTCTTTGCGGGAGCCTGGAGCTGGGGAAAGCTCATGTAACTTCATCGTTCGTTGCACCTCCTTGATTATTGTTAAAATGCTTTACTTTATTTCCTATGCCTCGATTTCTTTAACAGAAACCAAATGGCTAACTTGATTGATCATCCCGCGAATCGCTGGATTGTCGGGTTGAATTACTTTATGGTTGATTTTACGCAAGCCGAGCGTTTTAACAGTCGTTCTTTGAGTACCAGGACGACCGATCAACGAACGAACGAGGGTAATTTCTAATTTCGCCATGACATTCCCTCCTTAGCCCAGCAGCTCTTCGATGGATTTGCCGCGCAATTTTGCAACTTCTTCAGCGCGTTTCAAGCGGGACAAACCTTCCAATGTCGCATTGACCATGTTCATGGAATTCGAAGAACCCAGAGATTTTGTCAAGATATCACCTACACCAGCAAGTTCCAGTACAGCACGAACCGGACCGCCAGCGATAACTCCAGTACCTTCCGATGCCGGTTTCAACAGAACCCGGCCAGCACCGAACTTACCTGTAACAAGGTGAGGAATAGTTGTTCCTACGAGCGGAACGTGAACCAAGTTTTTCTTAGCATCTTCAATACCTTTGCGAATCGCATCAGGTACTTCGCCAGCTTTACCGATTCCGGCGCCTACCCAGCCGTTACCGTCGCCTACTACTACCAGAGCACTAAAGCTGAAACGGCGTCCGCCTTTGACAACTTTAGCTACACGATTAATATTTACTACTCTTTCAGTCAGTTCCAAAGTGTTCGGATCTACACGCAAGTCGTTAACCTCCTTTTGAGAAATGTCTTAGAATTCAAGGCCTGCTTCGCGAGCTGCATCAGCCAAAGCCTGAATCCGTCCATGATACAAGTATCCACCACGGTCAAATACGATGTTAGCATGACCTTTTTCTTTTGCACGTTTAGCAACGAGTTCGCCAACCTTACGAGCTGCCTCTACGCTACCACCGTTTTTGATCTCACTGCTCAGTTCTTTATCCATAGTGGATGCAGATACCAATGTTACACCAGCTACATCATCAATCAATTGTGCGTAGATATGTTTGGAAGAACGGAATACGTTCAAACGAGGACGCAAAGCCGTACCTTCGATTTTCTTACGTACACGCAGATGTCTTCTGACACGTGCTTTATTTTTATCTTGTTTTGTAATCATCTTAAGTTTTCACTCCCTTCAGTTTGCCTTTTAAAGCTTTATACTAAGACGCACTGGGTAAAAAAGAAGTACGGAGTCTTTCCAGCAGAAAGACCGCACAAAGTCGGTAAGAAACTTATTTCTTCTTACCGGCTTTACCTTCTTTACGAATGATGCGCTCGCCTTCGTATTTAATCCCTTTACCTTTGTACGGCTCAGGTTCACGAACGGAACGAATTTTAGCAGCATAGGCACCTACACGCTCTTTATCAATTCCGCGAACGATGATTTTAGTGTTCGAAGGAACTTCGAATTCGATGCCCGCTTCCGGTGTGATTTCAACCGGGTGAGAGTATCCAACGTTCAGAACGATTTTATCTCCGGATTTGCTTGCACGATATCCGACCCCAACCAACTCCAGAGATTTTGAAAATCCTTCAGTTACACCACTTACCATGTTGTTGACAACGCTGCGGGTTGTTCCATGCAAAGAGCGGTGAAGTTTGTTGTCCGAAGGACGAATTACGTTGATTTCATTGTTTTCCACAGTAACGGACATGTCTTTATGAAGCTCACGAGTCAATGTTCCTTTAGGCCCTTTAACTGTGATCGCTGTGTTGTTCAAAGTTACGTCAACACCACTTGGTACTGTGATTGGCTTACGACCAATACGGGACATATCTGTTGCACCTCCTATCTTTTAAACGTTATCTTACCAAACGTAGCAAACCACTTCTCCGCCGGCTTTAGACTGACGTGCTTCTTTGTCGGTCATGATACCTTTGGATGTCGAAATAATCGCGATCCCGAGTCCACCCAGAACGCGTGGAATTTCGTTGCTCTTCGTGTAAACACGAAGACCTGGTTTACTGATTCTTTTCAAACCTGTAATAACACGTTCGTTGTTTGCACCGTATTTCAAGAAAACACGGATGATCCCTTGTTTGCTATCTTCAACAAATTCCGCATCACGAATGAATCCTTCACGTTTCAGGATGTCGGCGATTTGTTTTTTCATTGTAGATGCAGGCATTTCTACTGTTTCGTGACGAACTGTGTTCGCGTTACGAATACGAGTAAGCATATCTGCAATTGGATCAGACATAGTCATTGTGTATAAACCTCCTTCCCAAACAGGACTTTTTACCAGCTTGCTTTTTTCACGCCAGGAATCTGGCCTTTATAAGCTAATTCACGGAAGCAAATTCTGCAGATCTTAAACTTTTGCAGTACCGAATGTGGACGACCACAACGCTCGCAACGAGTATAAGCACGAACTTTAAACTTTGGTGTGCGTTGTTGTTTGACTTTCATTGAAGTTTTTGCCACTTAGCCTGACACCTCCTAAATAGTTTCGGAGAACAGGGTGTCTCTTATATCAGACGCCCAAAACGTTATGCCAACATTACTTTGCGAAAGGCATGCCCAGTTGAGTCAGAAGCTCACGGGACTCTTCGTCAGTTTTGGCAGTCGTTACGATAACGATGTCCATACCACGAACCTTATCAACTTGATCGTACTCGATTTCCGGGAAGATCAATTGTTCTTTCAGACCAAGCGTGTAGTTACCACGTCCGTCGAAAGCTTTTGTTGAAACACCATGGAAGTCACGTACGCGAGGAAGCGTGATATTGAACAATTTGTCCAAGAAATAATACATACGCTCGCCACGAAGTGTTACCTTAACACCGATTGGCATGTTTTCACGCAATTTAAAACCTGCAATAGATTTTTTTGCGCGAGTGATTACTGGTTTTTGACCAGCGATCAACTGCATGTCGCTCACAGCCGAATCGAGCACTTTAGAGTTTTGGACTGCGTCGCCAACACCCATGTTGATTACAACTTTCTCGATTTTAGGCACTTGCATTACTGATGTATAGCTAAACTTCTGCATCAAGGCAGGAGTGATTTCTTTCAAGAAACGCTCTTTCATTCTTGTTGTTGCCATGAATCATAGACCTCCTTTCTTTGAAAATTAATTAGTCGATCACTTCGCCAGAACGTTTTGCAATGCGCACTTTTTTTCCGTTGTCCAATACTTTGTAACCAACACGAGTTACTTTTCCGCTCTTCGGATCAATGTGCATAACGTTGGAAACGTGAATCGGAGCTTCTTTCTCGATGATGCCGCCTTGTGGATTCAACTGATTAGGCTTTTGGTGCTTTTTAATCATGTTAACACCTTCCACAAGCACACGGTTTTGACGAGGGTAAGCAGCGATAACGCGACCTTTTTTACCTTTATCTTTACCAGTAATCACCAGAACAGTGTCGTCTTTTTTGACGTGCAGCTTGTTGTTATGGGATTCCAGAACTTTTTTCACTTTTGGCATTTCGTACACCTCCTACAGGCACATTTTAAGGTGAATTTAGATCACTTCCGGAGCCAAGGAAACGATTTTCATGAAGTCCTTGTCACGAAGTTCGCGAGCAACTGGTCCGAAAATACGAGTACCACGTGGGCTCTTGTCTTCTTTAACGACCACTGCTGCGTTCTCGTCAAATCCGATATAGGAACCGTCTTTACGGCGGATAGAACGTTTAGTACGAACGACAACCGCTCTTACTACATCACCCTTTTTGACAACGCCGCCTGGTGTTGCTTGTTTTACGGAACAAACGATCAGGTCACCAATTTGAGCTGTACGACGTCCCGTACCACCGAGCACACGGATACACATCAGTTCCTTCGCGCCGGAATTGTCAGCTACAGTCAAACGTGTAAATGGTTGAATCATTTATTTATCCTCCTTTCGGAAAAACTACACTACATTAAATTATAACAGCTTTTTCAATGATTTCGACCAGTCTCCAGTTTTTGTCTTTGGACAAAGGGCGAGTTTCCATGATTTTAACAGTATCACCGATTTGTGCGGTGTTGTTTTCATCATGAGCTTTGAATTTCTTTGTTACTTTGATACGTTTATGGTAGAGATCATGTTTTTTGTAAGTTTCTACAGCAATCACAATCGTTTTGTCCATTTTATCGCTGACTACTTTACCGACTAACACTTTACGGGCATTACGTTCGCTCATTGTTGGCCTCCTTCCTAATGACAGGCGGAATCTCCACCCGGTCTGATATCTTAGCTAATCCCAAGTTCTCTTTCACGGATCACGGTTTTAGCACGAGCAATTTCCTTACGTACATCGCCGATCCGAGTCGGGTTATCAAGCTGACCGGTAGCGAGTTGAAAACGAAGGTTAAAGAGTTCTTCTTTGAACCCAGAGATCTTTTGTTCAATTTCAGCAGTGGTTAGGTTGCGAAATTCACTAGCCTTCATTTGCTTCACCACCCAATTCTTCACGTTTCACAAACTTAGTTTTGATTGGCAGTTTGTGAGCGGCAAGACGCATTGCTTCACGAGCAATCTCTTCCGGAACACCAGCAAGTTCGAACATAATCTTACCTGGTTTCACTACTGCAACCCATTTTTCTACGTTACCTTTACCACTACCCATACGAACCTCAAGAGGCTTCTGAGTAATTGGTTTGTCAGGGAAAATTTTAATCCAAACCTTACCACCACGTTTGATGTAACGAGTCATCGCAATACGAGCAGCTTCGATCTGACGGTTAGTAATCCATGCAGGTTCAGTAGCTTGCAAACCATACTCACCAAAGTTCAGTGTAGTGCCGCCTTTTGCACGACCCTTCATATGACCACGTTGTTGCTTACGATGTTTTACGCGTTTTGGTACCAACATGATTAGTTGCCTCCTTCCTGAGGAGCTTGTTTCTTAGCTGGAGGAAGAACCTCTCCACGATAGATCCATACTTTTACGCCAATACGGCCGTAAGTAGTATGAGCTTCCGCTGTACCGTAGTCAATGTCGGCACGAAGCGTATGAAGTGGAACTGTTCCTTCGCTGTACCCTTCGGAACGAGCGATTTCAGCACCGCCAAGACGTCCGCCTACTTGAGTTTTAATTCCTTTTGCTCCAGAACGCATAGTTCTTTGGATCGCTTGTTTCAAAGCACGACGGAAAGAAACGCGACGTTCCAATTGTTGTGCAATGCTCTCAGCAACCAAGATTGCATCCAGCTCAGGATTTTTAATTTCAGAGATATTGATGTGTACCTTTTTACCGCCTGCGATTTTAGTGATTTCATTACGCAAGTTTTCAACTTCGGAACCACCCTTACCGATAACCATACCAGGTTTCGCAGTGTGAATCGTTACGTTGACGCGGTTAGCTGCTCTCTCGATTTCAACACGGGATACAGCGGAATCTTTCAATCTTTTTTTCAGATGTTCACGAATTCTAACGTCTTCCAGCAAAAGATCACCGAAATCTTTGCCTGCATACCATTTGGATTCCCAATCACGGATAATACCGATTCGGAGTCCGACGGGATTTACCTTTTGGCCCACACGTTTTCCCTCCTTATTTTTCAGATACCACCAGAGTAATATGACTGGTGCGTTTATTGATGCGGCTTGCACGACCCATTGCACGCGGGCGGAACCGTTTCATTGTAGGACCTTGGTTTACAAAAACTTGCGATACTACCAACTTGTTCACGTCCAAAGAGTAGTTGTGGTCTGCATTTGCAATAGCAGAATTCAACAGCTTCTCAACGACTGGTGAAGCGGATTTCGGAGTGTGGCGAAGAATTGCAATCGCCTCACCAACCTGCTTACCGCGGATCAAATCGATAACGAGTTTAACTTTACGAGCGGAAATCCGTACGGATTTAGCATGTGCTTTTGCTTCCATTGAGTTTACCTCCTCTCAAACACTACGCTGTGTTGATTATCTTCTTGTTTTCTTATCGTCATCCGTATGGCCTTTATAGGTACGTGTTGGAGCGAATTCGCCCAATTTGTGTCCGACCATATCTTCCGTTACGTATACTGGCACGTGTTTACGACCATCATATACACCAAACGTATGTCCGATAAATTGTGGGAAAATCGTAGAGCGACGGGACCAAGTTTTGATCACGACTTTTTTGTCCGATTCGTTCAAAACCTCTACTTTTTTCAGCAGGTAACCATCAACGAATGGTCCTTTTTTGAGACTGCGACCCATGTATGAATCCTCCCTTCGTTAAAACGTTGTCGTTCCTTAATATGTTAACGTGCGACTTAAGCGCACGTCTTATTACTTAGTACGACGACGAACGATGTATTTATCAGATGCTTTACCTTTTTTACGTGTTTTGTAACCAAGGGTTGGTTTACCCCATGGAGACATCGGAGATTTACGTCCGATTGGAGCGCGACCTTCACCACCACCGTGTGGGTGATCGTTAGGGTTCATAACAACACCGCGAACTTCAGGACGTTGTCCCAACCAACGGCTACGTCCGGCTTTACCGATCTTCACCAATTCATGGTCTTCGTTACCAACAGAACCGATTGTAGCGCGGCAAACTTTCAGAACGCGACGAACTTCACCAGAAGTCAAACGAATTGTTACATACTTCTCTTCTTTACCAAGAAGCTGGGCTTCCGTACCGGCAGCACGAACGAGTTGACCACCTTTGCCCGGTTTCAATTCGATGTTGTGGATAACCGTACCTACTGGAATGTTTTCCAAAGGCAAAGAGTTACCGATTTTGATATCGGAACCTACGCCGGATACCACTTCGTCCCCTACTTTCAAGCCTTTAGGAGCGATGATGTAACGTTTTTCACCATCCACATAGTGGATAAGTGCGATGTTGGACGTACGGTTTGGATCATATTCGATCGTAGCAACGCGGCCCGGTATTCCATCTTTGTTACGTTTAAAATCGATAATACGGTATTTACGTTTGTGTCCGCCGCCTTGATGACGAACCGTAATTTTACCTTGGTTATTACGTCCAGCTTGCTTGCTCAGAGGCGCCAGCAACGATTTCTCGGGCTGATTAGTCGTGATCTCCTCGAAAGTAGATACAGACATAGCACGTCTGGCCGGGGACGTCGGTTTATACTTTTTAATTGGCACTGAGTTTCCCTCCTTACTTTACAGTTTCAATTATACCGTTTCAAAAAACTCAAGCGGCTTACTATCTTTGCTCAGCGTTACGAACGCTTTTTTCCACTCGCTCGTATAGCCGGAATGACGGCCGTAGCGTTTTGGTTTTGCAGGAACACGAAGCGTGTTTACGTTACTTACTTTCACGTTAAAGATCGCTTCAATTGCTTTTTTAACTTCGACTTTATTGGAACGAATGTCTACCTCGAAAACGTATTTCAAGTCATTCATCATACCAGCCGTACGTTCGGTGATTACCGGACGTTTGATAATATCACGAGGATCCTTCATTACGCGAGCACCTCCTCTACCTTCTGAACTGCTTCCTTCGTAATGATCAGTTTGTCGTGTCCAAGCACGTCAAGAACATTAATGCCGTCTGCGGATACAAACTTCACACCAGGAATATTACGAGCGGACAGAGCCACATTATCATCATAGCTAGGAGCTACGATCAATGCTTTACGGTCAGCTTTAAGGTTGTTCAAAATGGCTGCGAATTCTTTCGTTTTAGGTCCGTTCAGTGTAAGAGCGTCCAATACAATGATTTCATTCTCAATCACTTTGGAAGACAAAGCCGATTTGATCGCCAAGCGACGAACCTTTTTAGGCAATTTGTAAGCATAGCTGCGTGGAGTCGGACCAAATACAGTACCGCCACCAACCCATTGCGGTGCACGGATCGAACCTTGACGAGCGCGGCCAGTACCTTTTTGTTTCCAAGGTTTACGTCCGCCACCACGTACTTCAGAACGTCCTTTTACTTTGTGAGTACCTTGACGCAGGGAAGCCAATTGCATAACAACAGCGTCATGAAGAACGTGTTTATTCGGTTCGATACCGAATACTGCGTCGTTCAATTCAATTTCGCCAACTTGGCTGCCGCTAATATTGAAAAGTGCTACTTTTGGCATTTCGTGTTCCTCCTTTCTTCAGTTGTTTATTTTTTCACCGTTTCTAGTACTTTAACGAAGCTGTTTTTAGGTCCTGGAATGGAGCCTTTCACGAGCAATACATTACGTTCTGTATCGATCTTAACAACTTCAAGGCGTTGGATCGTTACCGTTTCATGCCCCATGTGTCCTGGCAGGTGTTTACCTTTAGGAACGCGGTTAGCTTGAATGGAGCCCATCGAACCTGGACCTCTGTGGTAACGCGAGCCGTGTGCCATTGGTCCGCGGCTTTGTCCCCAACGTTTGATAACGCCGGCAAAACCTTTACCTTTAGAAATACCTGTTACGTCAACGAATTCGCCTTCTGTGAAGACATCAGCCTTCAGTTCTTGGCCAACCTCGTACGCAGCAAGGTCGATGCCACGAAGTTCACGAACGTAGCGCTTAGGTGCAGTATTTGCTTTTTTCGCATGTCCTGCTTCAGGTTTGTTGGATCTTTTTTCTTTTTTATCAGAGAAACCGAGTTGAATAGCTTCGTATCCATCGTTTTCCAGATCTTTCTTTTGCAGAACAACACAAGGGCCCGCTTCGATAACCGTAACAGCAAGTACGTTACCTTCAGGGGTAAACACTTGAGTCATTCCGAGTTTTTTTCCTAAGATACCTTTCATGTTGACACCTCTTTTCTTTTCCTAATCACAAATTACAATTTAATTTCGATATCTACACCGGACGGCAGGTCCAAGCGCATCAAGGCATCCACAGTTTGTGGAGTCGGGTTAACAATGTCGATCAAACGCTTATGTGTGCGCATTTCGAACTGCTCCCGGGAATCCTTGTACTTGTGTACCGCACGGAGAATAGTAATGATTTGTTTTTCAGTTGGCAGCGGAATTGGTCCGGATACACCTGCGCCCGAACGTTTAGCTGTTTCAACAATTTTCTCAGCGGATTGATCAAGAATTCTGTGGTCGTAAGCTTTCAAACGAATACGAATCTTTTGCTTTGCCATTTTAGTCCCTCCTTCTATCGCCCAATTTGGTATCGGACATACTCCGTGAAAATTTTCCGACATCCCTCCCATGGCAAAGGGGCCGGGTGTGTCAGTAACCTCTCACATCATCGCACAGTCACAAACAACATTAGTTATTATATCTAATAGTTCTGCCTATTGCAAGCAAAAACGAAAAAACAATGTATCTTATTTTGAAAAGATACAATTGCACTCGCAGCTCGCGATTTATTCAAGAGAAAAGCCCCCGCACTAGGGCGGGGGCTTCTTTTAGCTCCGTTCCAATACAATGTTACTCGTTCCAGTACAATGTTGCTTTATTTAAAGGCCAAGGCCTTCTTATTTAGAGATTGTTGCTACCGCGCCAGCGCCAACTGTACGTCCACCTTCACGAATAGAGAACTTAGTTCCTTCTTCGATAGCGATTGGGTTGATCAGTTGAACAGTAACTGTGATGTTGTCACCAGGCATTACCATTTCGGTACCTTCTGGCAAAGTGATGATACCAGTTACGTCAGTTGTACGGAAGTAGAACTGTGGACGGTAACCAGTGAAGAAAGGTTTGTGACGTCCACCCTCTTCTTTAGTCAAAACGTAGATTTGAGCAGAGAATTCTGTATGAGGTTTAACAGAACCTGGTTTAGCCAATACTTGGCCACGCTCAATTTGTGCACGATCTACACCGCGAAGCAATGCGCCGATGTTATCGCCAGCTTGAGCAGAGTCAAGCAATTTACGGAACATCTCTACGCCTGTTACTACGGATTTACGGGATTCTTCTTGAATACCGATGATTTCGATTTCGTCGCCCACTTTAACAGTACCACGCTCTACACGGCCTGTAGCAACTGTACCACGACCCGTGATGGAGAATACGTCCTCGACAGGCATCAAGAAAGGCTTGTCAGTGTCGCGTTCTGGAGTTGGGATGTAAGTGTCGATTGTTTCGAACATTTCAACGATTTTCTTAGCATAGTCGCCCTCTGGGTTTTGCAGAGCTTCACGAGCGGAACCGCGAATGATTGGAGTGTCGTCGCCTGGGAAGTCATATTCGCTCAGCAAGTCACGAACTTCCATTTCAACCAGTTCCAACAGCTCTTCGTCTTCAACCATGTCACATTTGTTCAGGAATACAACGATGTAAGGAACGCCTACTTGGCGGGACAACAGGATGTGTTCGCGAGTTTGCGGCATTGGGCCGTCAGCTGCGGATACAACCAGAATCGCTCCGTCCATTTGTGCAGCGCCAGTGATCATGTTTTTAACATAGTCGGCGTGACCTGGGCAGTCAACGTGTGCATAGTGACGGTTAGGTGTTTCGTATTCCACGTGTGCTGTGGATATTGTGATACCGCGTTCGCGCTCTTCTGGAGCTTTATCGATTTGGTCGAATGCTACAGCAGCACCACCGTAAGTTTTGGACAATACAGTTGTGATTGCAGCAGTCAAAGTAGTTTTACCATGATCGACGTGACCAATAGTACCGATGTTAACGTGCGGTTTGTTACGTTCAAACTTAGCCTTTGCCATTTGAACAATTCCTCCTCAATAACTTGTTTTATTTTTAGGCTGTCGGATTCCTCATGGACAAACCTTGAGGTATACCGATCAGCTGATACATTGTATTACTCGCCGCCTTTGGTTTTGGCAACGATCTCTTCAGCAATGCTCTTCGGAACTTCTTCATAATGAGAAAGCTCCATGGAGAACACGCCGCGTCCTTGCGTACCGGAACGAAGTGTTGTCGAGTATCCAAACATCTCGGACAAAGGCACCTTCGCACGAATGATCTGAGCTCCACTGCGGGAGTCCATACCTTCAATCCGTCCGCGACGGGAGTTCAACATACCCATTACGTCACCCATGTATTCCTCAGGAACCGTTACTTCAACTTTCATAATCGGCTCAAGCAATACTGGTTTACATTTGTCTTTCGCTGCTTTCAGCGCCATTGATCCGGCAATTTTAAACGCCATTTCATTGGAATCGACATCATGGTATGATCCGTCCACGATTGTAGCTTTAACGTCCACAAGCGGGAAGCCTGCGATAACGCCATTTTTCATTTGTTCCTCAATACCAGCAAGAGCAGGAGCGATGTACTCTCTAGGAACAGAGCCGCCGACTACCTTACTTTCGAATTGGCTACCAGTACCTGGCTCAAGCGGTTCGAACTCAACCCATACGTGACCGTATTGACCACGACCACCGGATTGACGAACGAATTTACCTTCGACACGTGCTGGAGCACGGAATGTTTCACGATAAGCAACCTGTGGTTTACCCACATTGGTTTCCACCTTGAACTCACGACGCATACGGTCGATGATGATATCAAGGTGAAGCTCACCCATACCTGCCAAGATGGTTTGGCCTGTTTCTTCGTTAGTATGAGCGCGAAGAGTTGGATCTTCTTCGGTCAATTTACCGAGGGCAACAGACATTTTATCTTGGTCAGCTTTGGTTTTAGGCTCAACCGCGATTTCGATAACCGGATCAGGGAAATTCATGGACTCGAGAATAACTGGATTCTTCTCATCACACAGTGTATCACCTGTACCTGTATCTTTCAATCCTACGGCTGCCGCAATATCACCGGAGTAAACTACAGTGATTTCTTGACGGCTGTTCGCATGCATTTGAAGAATACGTCCGATACGTTCGCGCTTGCCTTTTGTTGCATTCAATACGTATGAACCGGATTGAAGAACACCGGAGTATACGCGGAAGAATGTCAACTTACCAACGTAAGGGTCCGTCATGATTTTGAAGGCCAATGCAGAGAAAGGCTCTTCATCGGAAGAGTGACGTTCAACTTCCGTACCGTCTTCCAAATGCCCTTGAATACTTGGCACGTCAGTAGGAGCCGGCAAGTAGTCGAGAACAGCATCCAGCATCAGCTGAACACCTTTGTTACGGTAAGAAGATCCACAGATAACTGGGAAGATTTTAACTTCTACAACACCTTTACGGAGAGCGGCTTTAATTTCGGCAACCGAAATTTCTTCGCCTTCCAGGTATTTCATTGTCAATTCTTCGTCCAGTTCAGCAACCTTCTCGATCAATTCATTGCGAAGTTCTTCAACTTGATCTTTGAATTCCGCAGGAATTTCTACTTCTTCGATATCTTGACCAAGATCATCTTTGTACATATGAGCTTTTTGTTCAACGATATCGATAATACCAATAAAATCATTTTCTGCACCGATTGGCAATTGAATCGCAACTGCGTTCGCTTGAAGGCGATCACGCATGTCGGAGACAACATTCAGGAAGTCGGCACCAATGATATCCATTTTGTTTACATATGCGATCCGTGGAACTCCGTAGCGATCAGCCTGTCTCCATACGGTTTCGGACTGAGGCTCAACGCCTTCTTTCGCACTGAAAACACCAACTGCTCCGTCCAATACACGAAGGGAACGTTCAACTTCAACAGTGAAGTCAACGTGCCCCGGGGTGTCGATGATATTGACGCGGTGACCTTTCCAGGCAGCGGTCGTCGCAGCGGAAGTAATCGTGATTCCGCGCTCTTGTTCTTGTTCCATCCAGTCCATTGTCGCAGCGCCTTCGTGAACTTCACCGATTTTGTGCGTACGTCCTGTGTAGAACAAGATCCGCTCTGTTGTTGTGGTTTTACCCGCGTCAATATGAGCCATGATCCCGATATTACGTGTATTCGTCAAGGAGAACTCTCTTGCCATGAAATGGGTCTCCCTTCAAAATTGAAGTTATTTTTTTGAGCTGAATCCTACCAACGGTAGTGAGCAAACGCTTTGTTCGCTTCAGCCATTTTGTGCGTATCTTCGCGTTTTTTCACGGAAGCGCCTGTGTTGTTGGAAGCATCAATAATTTCAGCCGCCAAACGCTCTTCCATCGTTTTCTCACCGCGATTGCGGGAGTAGTTTACGAGCCAACGTAAACCCAGGGAAGTACGTCTTTCTGGTTTTACCTCGATTGGTACTTGGTAGTTGGCACCGCCGACACGGCGTGCTTTAACTTCCAGGACTGGCATGATATTCTTGATAGCTGCTTCAAAAACTTCCATCGGGTCATTCCCCGTACGTTCTTGGATAAGCTTGAACGCATTGTACAGAATGCTTTGAGCAACGCCTCGTTTTCCGTCGAGCATGATGCGGTTGATCAGGCGGGTAACCAACTTGCTGTTGTATACCGGATCTGGCAACACATCTCTTTTGGTAACTGGACCTTTGCGTGGCATGGATATCCCCCTTTCTTACATGTTAAACCGATTTATTCGGTTTATATTCATTAGGATTTTTTAGCTTTAGGGCGTTTTGCGCCGTATTTGGAACGAGCTTGCATGCGGTTGTTTACGCCTGCAGTATCCAAAGCACCGCGAACGATATGGTAACGTACACCCGGAAGGTCTTTTACACGACCGCCGCGAATCAGCACTACGCTATGTTCTTGCAGGTTGTGTCCGATACCCGGAATGTAAGCAGTCACCTCTACACGGTTCGTCAAACGAACACGAGCATATTTACGAAGTGCGGAGTTTGGTTTTTTTGGAGTCATAGTACCTACACGAGTGCATACTCCGCGTTTTTGCGGGGCACTGATGTCGGTAGCTTCACGTTTCAAGGCGTTAAAACCTTTTTGCAAAGCCGGTGATTTCGATTTCTCGATTTTGGCTTGACGTCCTTTACGAACCAGTTGGTTAATAGTTGGCATTGTGGTTGCCACCCCCTTCCTCAATTTTTCCTGTTACTTCACAAACCATTTCTAAGCCCACAGACCCAGGCGGTTCATAAAAGAACAAATGAAAAGTCTTTGCCGCCAAGAATTCATTCTCTTAGACAAAAACGTTCCTTACCCTATTGTTTTACGATAGCAGCCATAGCGGCTCCCACTTCAATCCCACATGCAGCTCCGAGATTTTTCATTGTATCTACAAGAGTCACCTTGACTCCTTGCTTGTTGCACAAAGCAATGATGTTGGAAGTGAGACGTGGATCTGCGTCTTCCGCCACATATACTTCAGAGGCGAAGCCCAATTCGACCATACGAATGGTTTGTTTGGTACCGATTTTGACATGAGCATCTTGCAGTCCCTGTTCTTTAGACATATCTCATTCCTCCGAAAAGACACAATAGCATATAGGCTACTCACGCACCTTTGCTATATTAGCATTGACTATAAGCAATGTCAAGACAATTATCGACTATAGTTTACTTAACAAAGAAATACATTTCATTTCAAGAAAAAGCGCCGGAACACCGTCTGACAAAGCCATAATCTAAAAGCTTCATCAGAGATGCGATGTTCCGGGCCCATCATGCCATTTATTAACGTTATATTACTCGGCCGAAATCGGTTCGAGTTCTTCGGACGAGGATTGCTCCCCTTCCGGTTGGGCAAATTTCACACTGCGGTAACGATTCATACCTGTACCCGCAGGGATCAACTTACCAATAATGACATTCTCTTTCAGACCAAGCAACTGATCGACTTTGCCTTTTATAGCCGCATCGGTCAGCACACGAGTGGTCTCTTGGAAGGAAGCTGCTGACAAGAAGGAGTCAGTTTCCAGAGATGCCTTGGTAATACCAAGCAGAACCGGTTTGGCTACGGCTGGCTCTTGGCCACTGAGAATTGCTGTTTTGTTCGCATTTTCATACTCGTGCACATCAACAAAGGAGCCCGGAAGCAACGTGGTATTCCCCGCATCAAGGATACGGATTTTACGCAGCATTTGACGAACCATAACTTCCACGTGCTTATCATTGATTTCTACGCCCTGATTCCGGTATACGCGTTGAACTTCCTGAAGGATATAGTTCTGTACCCCGCGAATACCTTTAATACGCAGCATTTCTTTAGGGTCGATTGAACCGTCTGTCAGTTCATCCCCGGCTTCAACAGTCATGCCTTCGCTTATGCGCAGACGAGAACCATACGTAACCGAATAAGTTTTCGTTTCAGCTTCACCCTGAATGTCGATCTCACGGCGATCTTTACCTTCACGAATTTCTTTAACTGTACCGTCAATTTCACTGATGGTTGCCTGACCTTTAGGATTACGCGCTTCGAAAAGTTCCTGAATACGCGGCAAACCTTGTGTAATATCGTCGCCCGCTACACCGCCTGTGTGGAATGTACGCATTGTAAGCTGGGTTCCTGGTTCACCGATGGATTGTGCCGCGATAATACCAACTGCTTCACCAATCTCAACGTGTTTGCCAGTAGCCAGATTGCGACCGTAGCATTTCTTGCAGACGCCATGTTTGGCACGGCAGCTCAGTACAGAACGAATTTGAACCTTTTGTACACCAGCTTTAACAATTGCTTCAGCTTTGTCGGAATCGATCAATTCGTTACGGCCAGCCAAAATCTCGCCAGTCTCCGGATGACGTACCGTTTCAAAGCAATAGCGACCTTCCAGACGGTCATACAGGTCCTCAATAACTTCTTTACCGTCCTGAATACGGCTTACTGTAAAGCCTTTGTCAGTCCCGCAATCTTCTTCACGCACGATAACATCCTGTGCCACATCGACAAGACGACGAGTCAGGTAACCTGAGTCAGCCGTACGAAGCGCTGTATCCGCCAAGCCTTTACGCGCTCCGTGAGTGGAGATGAAGTACTCGAGTACTGTCAAACCTTCACGGAAGTTCGATTTAATTGGGAGCTCGATAATGCGACCGGATGGATTCGCCATCAGACCACGCATACCGCCGAGCTGGGTAATCTGTGATTTGTTACCCCGCGCTTTGGAGTCTACCATCATCATGATGGAGTTATAGCGATCCATGGACTTCATCAGCACTTCGGTAATATCATCTTTCGCTTTGGACCAAATATCAATAATCCGGTCATAGCGTTCCTCGTTCGTAATCAGACCACGACGGTATTGATTCGTTACGACTTGCGCTTTGTCCTCAGAACCTTTAAGAATTTCTTGTTTTTCCACTGGCACGATAACGTCCGATACAGCAACAGTTACACCTGCACGAGTAGAATACGTAAAGCCAAGCTGTTTGATTTTATCCAAAATCACAGCTGTTTCTGTTGTATGGTAAGTTTCAAAGCAACGGGCGATAATGTTACCAAGATAGTCCTTACCCACCCCGCCAGCTTGCGGAGCATTTTGAATCGCTTCTGTAAGATTTACACCCTTCTCGTAAACAAAGAATTCCTCCGCAGTACCATAAAGCAGGTTGGCACGGGTAGCATCATTGATATACGGGAAGCTGGCCGGGAAAATTTCATTAAAGATAATTTTACCAACCGTGGTGATCAGCATCGCATCCTGTTGTTTTTCCGTAAAGCTCGTTTTATTCAAAGCTTTAACCGGAATAGCTACACGAGCATGAAGACCCGCTGTACCGCGCTGGTAAGCCGATATAGCCTCGTTCATATTGCGAAGGATCATGTTGCTGCCTTCTTCTTCTTTGTTATCCATAGTCAGATAGAAAGAACCAAGGACCATATCCTGGGAAGGAGTAACAACAGGTTTGCCGTCTTTCGGATTCAAAATGTTACCGGATGCCAGCATGAGCAAACGAGCTTCTGCTTGGGCTTCCGCAGACAATGGAACGTGAACCGCCATTTGGTCACCGTCAAAGTCGGCATTATATGCCGTACATACGAGCGGATGCAAACGGATTGCACGACCTTCAACCAAAATCGGTTCAAACGCCTGAATACCGAGTCTATGCAGTGTAGGGGCACGGTTCAGAAGAACCGGATGCTCCTTAATTACTTCTTCGAGCACATCCCATACTTCTGCGCTCACGCGCTCTACTTTACGTTTCGCGCTCTTGATGTTGTGTGCAAGACCTTTGTTAACCAGTTCCTTCATCACAAAAGGCTTGAACAATTCCAACGCCATTTCTTTCGGCAAACCGCATTGGTACATTTTCAAGTACGGACCTACAACGATAACAGAACGACCGGAGTAGTCAACACGTTTTCCGAGCAAGTTTTGACGGAAACGTCCTTGTTTACCTTTCAGCATGTGGCTGAGGGATTTCAAAGGACGGTTACCCGGACCTGTAACAGGGCGGCCACGACGACCATTATCGATCAGAGCGTCAACAGCTTCCTGCAACATCCGTTTTTCATTTTGTACGATAATATCCGGTGCACCCAGATCTAGCAAGCGTTTCAGACGGTTGTTACGGTTGATAACACGGCGGTACAAGTCATTCAAGTCAGAGGTAGCAAAACGTCCACCATCCAGCTGTACCATCGGACGGAGCTCAGGAGGAATAACAGGCAGCACGTCCATGATCATCCAGTCCGGCTGGTTGCCGGAATTACGGAACGCCTCAATCACTTCAAGACGCTTGATCGCACGGTTGCGGCGTTGTCCTTGAGCTGTACGCAGCTCTTCTTTCAGGAATTCCAGTTCTTTGTCTATATCCAAATCTTGAAGGAGCTTCTTAACCGCTTCAGCACCCATACCTGCCTGAAATCCGTAGCCATATTTCTCACGGTAGCTGCGGTATTCTTTCTCGGACAGGAGTTGCTTTTTCTCCAACGGCGTATCTCCCGGATCAGTTACAACATAAGATGCGAAGTAAATGATCTCTTCCAGAGATCTTGGAGACATATCAAGAGCAAGACCCATACGGCTCGGAATGCCTTTAAAGTACCAAATATGCGATACAGGGGCAGCCAGTTCGATGTGACCCATACGTTCACGACGAACCTTAGCGCGGGTAACCTCTACGCCACAACGGTCACAGACAACACCTTTATAGCGCACGCGTTTGTACTTACCGCAATGACATTCCCAGTCTTTCGTAGGTCCGAAAATTTTCTCGCAAAATAGTCCTTCTTTTTCCGGTTTAAGCGTACGATAGTTAATCGTCTCCGGTTTTTTGACTTCTCCGCGGGACCAAGAACGAATCTTTTCGGGGGAAGCAAGCCCGATTTTCATATATTCGAAATTGTTAACGTCCAACAAGGAGCAACCCTCCTTAACCAAATCCTGAGTTTTTAGGTTTGATACCGCCCGGCAGCACCGGGCGGTATCAAGAAGCCCGATCCATCCTGTAGAGAATGGATCAAGGCATATAACAAAGCTGATATGATTCAGTCAGCAGACAGACTACTCTACGCCAACCTCAGAGCCTTCCAGATTTAAACTCAGCTTGTCGCTGGTTGTATCATCTTCATCATCAAGCTCTCTCATTTCGATCTCTTGTTCATCACCGGACAGAATCTTCACGTCCATACCCAAGCTTTGCAGCTCTTTGATCAAGACCTTGAATGATTCAGGCACACCCGGTTCAGGTACATTTTCACCTTTGACGATGGATTCGTATGTTTTAACACGTCCAACCACATCATCGGATTTGACTGTCAAAATTTCCTGAAGCGTGTAAGCCGCGCCGTAGGCTTCCAGCGCCCATACTTCCATCTCCCCGAAGCGCTGACCACCGAATTGAGCTTTACCACCCAACGGCTGTTGCGTAACGAGAGAGTAAGGACCTGTAGAACGAGCATGGATTTTATCGTCAACCATATGCGCCAGTTTGATCATGTGCATGACACCGACAGTAACTTCACGTTCAAAACGATCACCTGTACGTCCGTCATACAACACCGTCTTACCATTGCGCTGCATGCCTGCCTCTTCCATCGTATCAAAAACGTCATACTCCTTGGCACCATCGAATACCGGCGTTGCCACATGAATACCAAGACGCATTGCAGCCATACCCAGATGAATTTCAAGCACCTGTCCGATGTTCATCCGTGAAGGTACGCCCAGTGGATTAAGAACGACCTGAACTGGTGTACCGTCCGGCAGGAACGGCATATCTTCTTCAGGCAAAATACGGGCAACGACACCCTTGTTACCGTGACGTCCGGCCATTTTATCGCCTTCGGAAATTTTACGTTTTTGAGCAATATATACACGAACCAGTTGGTTCACGCCTGGTGGCAGTTCGTCGCCATTCTCACGTGTAAATACTTTGACGTCCACAACAATCCCGTCTGTTCCGTGAGGAACCCTCAAAGAAGTGTCGCGAACCTCGCGTGCCTTCTCACCAAAGATTGCATGCAAGAGGCGCTCTTCGGCTGTCAGCTCCGTTACACCCTTAGGTGTTACTTTACCAACAAGAATGTCACCTGCGCCGATTTCGGCACCAATGCGGATAATTCCACGCTCATCCAGATTACGGAGCGCTTCTTCACCGACATTCGGAATATCACGGGTGATTTCTTCCGGTCCAAGCTTCGTGTCGCGAGCTTCGGATTCGTATTCCTCAATATGAATGGAGGTGTATACGTCTTCCTTAACCAGCTTTTCACTCAGCAGGATCGCATCCTCGTAGTTGTAACCTTCCCAAGTCATGAAGGCAACGACAACGTTACGTCCCAATGCCAATTCGCCCATCTCTGTGGAAGGACCATCTGCGAGAATATCGCCAGCTTTCACCACATCGCCTCTGTTGACGATTGGACGTTGGTTAATGCATGTTCCTTGGTTCGAACGCATAAATTTGTGTAATTTATGCTTAACTATGTCGCCCTTCACTTCGGAACCATCTACTGTTTCGATACGGCGCAGCCAAATTTCGTTAGCTGAAGAACGTTCGATCACACCGTCGTATTTGGATACAATACATACCCCGGAATCTTTTGCAGCCTTGTGCTCCATTCCTGTTCCGACCAAAGGAGACTTCGGAATCAACAAAGGAACGGCCTGCCGTTGCATATTGGAACCCATCAACGCACGGTTGGAGTCATCGTTTTCCAGGAACGGAATCAGTGCAGTTGCCACGGACACTACCTGTTTAGGCGATACATCCATATAATCAACACGGCTACTTGCCATTGGAATGATGTTATCAGACTGCTTGTTGTAACGGACAATGACGACTTCTTCCTTAAAGGTGCTGTCCTCTGTCAGTTCCTCATTTGCCTGGGCTACGATGTAGTTATCTTCTTCATCAGCCGTCAGGTAATCAATTTGGTCTGTAACTTTTCCGGTTTTCGGATCTACCCAACGATAAGGAGCTTCGATAAATCCGTACTCATTGATACGCGCGAAGGTAGACAAGGAGTTGATCAAACCAATGTTTGGTCCCTCTGGTGTCTCGATAGGACACATACGGCCGTAGTGACTCGGATGGACGTCACGTACTTCCATGCCCGCGCGTTCGCGTGTCAAACCGCCGGGTCCGAGTGCGGACAAACGACGTTTGTGTGTCAATTCGGCAAGCGGATTCGTCTGATCCATAAACTGGGAGAGCTGGGAGCTACCAAAGAACTCCTTAATCGAAGCAATTACCGGACGTATGTTAATCAGCGCCTGTGGCGTAATCACATTAGCATCCTGAATCGACATTCTTTCGCGCACCACGCGTTCCATACGGGATAAACCGATACGGAACTGGTTCTGGAGCAATTCACCTACAGAGCGCAAACGACGGTTGCCCAAATGGTCAATATCGTCCGTGCTTCCGATTCCGTGAAGTAAGTTAATAAAATAACTGATGGAGGAAATAATATCGGCAGGCGTAATATTTTTAACCGATTTATCAATATTTCCGTTGGCAATCAGTTTTACAACTTTACCATCCTCAATCGGCGAGAATATGTCGATCGTTTGAAGAGGAATATCATTGCTTTCCAGCACGCCAGCAGCAACATGATACGTTCGGTGTCCTACCGATTCCTCAAGCTGGGCCAAAATCTCGTCCAACAGGCGGCGATCCACCATTTGTCCTGCTTCAGCGATGATTTCACCGGTTGTCGTATCAATCAAAGTCTCAGCAAGCCGTTGATTGAACAGACGGTTTTTGATGTGAAGCTTTTTATTGATTTTGTAACGGCCTACGTTGGCCAGATCATAACGTTTTGGATCAAAGAAACGTGCAACGAGCAAGCTCTTTGCATTATCCAGTGTAGGTGGCTCACCCGGACGAAGACGCTCATAAATCTCAATCAGCGCTTTTTCCGTAGAATCTGTGTTGTCTTTATCAAGAGTGTTACGGATATATTCGTCATTGCCGAGCAAATCCAGAATCTCAGCATCAGTGCCAAAGCCAAGCGCACGCAGCAACACCGTAACCGGAATTTTACGGGTACGGTCAATCCGGACATAGATAATGTCCTTCGCATCCATCTCCAGTTCGAGCCAAGCCCCCCGGTTAGGAATTACCGTTGCGGTGTATGTTGTTTTCGCATTCTTGTCGACTTTTGTGCTGAAATAGACGCTGGGAGAGCGAACCAACTGGCTGACAATAACCCGTTCCGCACCGTTAATAATAAACGTACCCGTATCAGTCATCAGCGGGAAGTCTCCCATAAATACTTCCTGCTCTTTAACTTCCCCGGTCTCTTTATTAATAAGCCGGACTTTTACCCGAAGCGGTGCTGCATACGTTACGTCGCGTTCCTTTGCGTCGTCAACGGTATATTTGGGTTCTCCGAGAGAATAATCGATAAACTCCAAAATCAGATTTCCTGTGAAATCCTGAATTGGCGAAATATCCCGAAACATCTCCCGCAATCCTTCCTCCAAAAACCAATCATAGGATTTTTGCTGGATCTCAATCAGGTTCGGAACCTCGAGTACCTCGTTAATACGTGCATAACTGCGCCGAGTGCGTCGACCATATTGAACAAGATGTCCTGCCAACTTAAACTCACCCCTCATGTCTACTCACTTTAAAAATTCATTGCGAACCTTTGTTTGTGACCTTATAATAAGACACAGACAGAAGATTCAATCCACAAATACAGAAAAGCCCTTACTCGAATGCATTCGAAAAAAGAGCGACGTATCTGCAGAATCCTCTTACCGGAAGATCTTCATCACTTGTAGATTTGCCCAAAATGATTGTATTATACGTAATAGGTATAAATACTATACCCGCCTACGCATAAACCTATTGACATTTCAACAAACTAAAGCCATGGAGGGCATCCTAATACTGACATTTTATAATAATATCACAGACCAGGATTCAAGTCAATGGTCCTATTGCATTTTTCTAAAACTTTTTTTCCGCCTTCAAAATACGGTAACCTTTATCCTTCGTAACTTCCTCCACACGTCCGAAAAGGCTCTCTATTTTAGCGCTTGCCGAAGGGGCGCCCTGCTTTTTCTGAATAACTACCCACAAAGCTCCACCTCCATTTAAATGTTCATAAGCAAGCTCGAAAATGGTATGCACCGTTTCCTTACCCGCACGTATAGGTGGATTCGTTAGAATCACGTCAAAACGATCATCTTTCACTTTCTCAAACAGATCGCTTTGCTTTATGGTCACATTGGTAATCCCATTCCGTTCCGCATTCTCTATTGCCAGTTGAACGGCTCGCTCGTTAATATCCACCATTGTAACGTGACCATTCGGTACAAGCGTAGCTGCCGTCAAACCAATCGGTCCATAGCCGCACCCTACATCCAGCACCGAAGCCTGCGCAGGAAGCTGCATCGCCTCAATTAACACACGGCTACCGTAATCAATTCCCTGCTTGGAGAAAACGCCTGAATCGCTGGCAAAACGGTATGTCCGCCCCCGCAGCACTGTTTCCAGGCTCCGCCGTTCGTGCGCCGTCTCTGGCCGTTTGGAGTAATAATGATCAGACATTCATGACCACCTCCTTCGGTTTGTAATACCATCATAGCCTTCACTATAATGTTTCAGACATGCTTGTACTGCCGTTTTACAGCAACAAACCCCTTGAAGATCACCTCAAGGGGTTTGTTTTAGTGCACTGTCTGCTAGATAGCAGTCAATTATTTCACTTCTACGGAAGCGCCTGCTTCTTCCAATTTCGCTTTCAGGGAATCAGCTTCTTCTTTCGCGATTTTTTCTTTCAGTGGTTTTGGAGCGTTGTCAACCAGTTCTTTTGCTTCTTTCAGGCCAAGACCTGTGATTTCGCGAACTGCTTTGATAACGTTGATTTTGGAAGCGCCTGCGCTTGTCAAAATTACGTCGAACTCGGATTGCTCAGCTTCTGCTGCGCCACCTGCTGCGCCGCCTGCTACAGCTACTGGAGCTGCTGCAGTTACGCCGAATTCTTCTTCGATTGCTTTCACGAGATCGTTCAGTTCCAATACGGACATACCTTTAATTGCTTCCAAGATTTGCTCTTTACTCATGGTTGAACCTCCATTTAAATTCTTATTTTTTTGTTTTCAATCTGCTATACAGCAGCTTTAATCCCTAACTTATGCGGTTTGCTCTTCTTTTTCTGCAACAGCTTTAACTGCAAGCGCGAAGTTGCGCATAGGAGCTTGAAGCACGCTGAGGAGCATGGAAAGGAGACCTTCGCGGGATGGCAGTTCTGCCAGCGCTTTGATTTCCTCAACACCGATAACACGGCCTTCTACAACTGCACCTTTCAGTTCCAGCGCAGTGTTTTTCTTAGCGAAATCATTCAAGATCTTAGCTGCAGACACTGCATCATCTTTGCCGAACGCGATTGCAGTAGGACCTGTCAATACTGCGTTCAGTTCAGTCAATTCTGCTGCCGCAGTTGCACGACGGAGCAGCGTGTTTTTCAGCACTTGAAATTCGATTCCGGCTTCGCGAAGCTGCTTACGCAGCTCAGTTACTTGGGCAACATTCAGACCGCGATAGTCAGCAACCACAGTTGTTACGCTCTCGCGCAATTTTGCAGCTACAACTTCAACAGCTTCTTGTTTTGCTTGAATCACTTTTGCATTTGCCAAACTGTACACCTCCTGATCAATTTATCCGCTTTGCTCGACCAACCTGGTGATCGTCCAAAGCTACCTTCATGAGCATGAAAAAAGCCTCCGTAGAGTACGAAGGCTTGATAAATCTACATGGACGGGACGAGCCCGCCACATGAAACGTTCTATCATAACACCTCGGTAGGAGATTAAGCCCGAAGGCACCTACTGTCTACGGTAAGCATATTCAACTTTAATGGTCAGTCACACGGACTCACAACTTTTACAGAATAACAAAATCAATTGAACGTGTCAATCAAAATATTATTTGTAAACAGATGCGTTCACACGAGCACTTGGTCCCATAGTCGAAGAAATAGCGATGTTTTTCAGGTAAATACCTTTAGCAGCCGCTGGCTTCGCACGGTTCAAGGCTTCGATCAAAGCTTTAAGATTCTCGTTCAGTTGTTCAGCACTGAAAGAAGCTTTGCCGATTGGCGCATGAATTTGACCCGCTTTGTCGAGACGGTATTCGATTTTACCGGCTTTAATTTCTTGAACAGCCTTGGCAACGTCGAAAGTAACCGTGCCTGCTTTAGGGTTTGGCATTAAGCCTTTACCACCGAGCAAACGACCCAGTTTACCAACCTCGCTCATCATATCAGGTGTCGCAACGCAGACGTCGAATTCGAACCAGCCTTGTTGAATTTTGTTGATCATATCTTGATCACCAACAAAATCAGCGCCAGCCGCTTCGGCTTCTTTCACTTTGTCACCTTTTGCAAATACCAGAACGCGTTGTGTTTTACCCGTACCATGTGGCAGGACAACAACACCACGAACAGCCTGGTCTTGTTTACGGGAATCTACGCCCAGACGGACTGCTGCTTCAACAGTTTCGTCAAATTTAGCAGTTGCGCCTTTTTTCACCAATTCAACGGCTTCCAAAGGCTCATAAGTCGCTTCGCTGTCGATCAGCTTAGCGGCTTCCAAGTACTTCTTACCATGTTTAGCCATAATCTTTTCCTCCTTATGTGGTATTAGCGGATATTCCTCCCACACTTGCCGGACAGTCAAACTGCCGGCACACGAAGACTAATAAAAATTAGTCTACGATGGTGATACCCATGCTGCGAGCAGTACCTTCAACCATACGCATTGCCGATTCTACGGAAGCTGCGTTAAGGTCAGGCATTTTTTGCTCAGCAATTTGACGAACGGCAGCGCGATTTACAGTTGCAACTTTCGTTTTGTTCGGTTCACCAGAACCTTTTTCGATTTTAGCAGCAACTTTCAACAGCACAGCAGCCGGTGGAGTTTTGGTGATGAACGTAAAAGAACGATCTTCAAACACCGAAATTTCAACCGGGATGATCAGGCCTGCTTGATCAGCAGTACGAGCATTGAACTCTTTACAGAATGCCATGATGTTGACACCTGCTTGACCCAAAGCTGGACCTACTGGAGGCGCTGGATTAGCTTTACCTGCAGGGATCTGCAGTTTTACCATTTTGATTACCTTTTTTGCCACGGATGACACCTCCTTGACTCAATAGTGGTAGACGGACCTAATGATCCTCCCACAAGAAACCTGTAAGAAAAATCTATATTTTCTCCACCTGAGTATAATCCAACTCAAGCGGGGTTTCCCGTCCAAACATGTTGACGTGAACCTTAAGCTTGCTCTTCTCAACCAAAATTTCTTCCACGGAGCCCACAAAATTCGCAAAAGGACCAACTTTAATTCGCACGGATTCCTTAACATCGAATTCAATCTTCGGTTTCGGCTCTACCATGCCCATATGCTTCAGAATCTGTTCAACTTCTTCTGGAAGCAAAGCTGTCGGTTTGGAACCCGAGCCTGTTGATCCTACAAATCCCGTAACACCCGGTGTGTTGCGCACAACATACCAAGAATCGTCGGTTTGAACCATTTCGACCAAGACATAACCAGGGTAAACTTTACGCATAACGGTCTTTTTCTTACCGTCCTTGGTTACCAGTTCTTCTTCCATTGGAACAAGAACGCGGAAAATCTTGTCCTCCATGCCCATGGACTCAACGCGTTTCTCCAAATTGGCTTTGACTTTGTTCTCATACCCTGAATAGGTATGAACGACGTACCATCTTTTTTCCATATCAAGCCACCTGGAACCCTTCCTAGATAATCGCTCCGATCACAGCGGAAATGCCGATATCGAGAACCCAAAAATAAATCGTGACAAACGCAATCGTCCCAATGACAATCAGCGTATAGTTGGTCAGTTCTTTACGATTGGGCCAGCGAACCTTCTTGAGTTCAGCCCAGCTTTCAGAGAAAAAGGAAAACAGAGACTTGAAACTGCGTTTCACGCCGACTACACCTCCAAAAAAACTATCTGGTTTCCCGATGAGAAGTCTGTTCGTTACAGGACTTACAGAATTTCTTCATCTCCATGCGGTCGGGGTGATTACGCTTGTTTTTAGTCGTTGTGTAATTTCTTTGTTTGCATGTTGTACAAGCCAAAGTAATAATTACCCGCATGATGTGCACCTCCCGAAGACATCCAACACCGGAAGTCTCATAATTGATCCTAAAAAAACCGCGAATTTAGGCCTACCTAAAACACTTTATCACACGCGGTTTTCCATGTCAACGAATGTTTGCATACATTTCGCAGTCCCGGCTGTGGTGCATTTTAACATCTGCTCATCCTTTAAAAATCATCTCTGAAAAACCTCTCCAAGATCCATGCGATATCTATTATTCATCTTTTTCAGTATAAATCATTCTTAACACATATAAACCTGCATATCCTGCCCTTAACGAATAAAAAAGACTCGGACTCGAGCCTTTTCCCTGCCAGCCTCTACTTTCAGCTATCCCTTACTTCCAAATACTTTTCAAGTTTGCGCTTGACCCGTTGCAGCGCATTATCAATAGATTTCACGTGGCGGTCAAGGTCCTCGGCAATTTCCTGATATGAACGTCCGTCCAGATACAGCATAAGTACCTTCCGTTCCAGCTCGCTCAGAATCTCGGACATTTTGTCCTCAAGGCCTACAAACTCTTCCTGATTAATAATCAGCTCTTCAGGATCACTTACCTGCGTTCCGCAAATCACGTCCAGCAACGTCCGATCCGACTCTTCATCATAAATGGGCTTGTCCAGAGATACGTAGGAATTCAGAGGAATGTGCTTTTGTCGTGTGGCTGTCTTGATTGCCGTAATAATCTGTCTTGTAATGCACAGCTCGGCGAAGGCCTTGAACGAAGCAAGCTTGTCTCCCTTAAAATCACGAATAGATTTGTAGAGACCAATCATGCCCTCCTGAATAATATCCTCGCGATCAGCGCCGATCAGGAAGTAGGATCTGGCCTTGGCCCGCACGAAGTTCCGATATTTATTAATCAGAAACTCCAGTGCCTCCCCATCACCTTCATGGACTGCTCCAACAATGTCTTCATCAATTTTGTAATCAAACTTTGACAACATGATATCCTTGAGGTCCACACTCACTAACAATCCCTCCGGCTGCAACGCAAGATACCCGTTACTCTCTCAAATATAGGACAAGTATACGCGATGCAACCTGATACCGTCAACCACAACAGCCTAAAAAAGAAGAGCACTAACAAAATTGTCAATGGTTTCAAAATGGAGAACTGTCCAATTACTGGATTTTTTATCTAGACTATTCTCTTCTCCAGCGCTCAAACAGCTTTCGAAGCTCCGGGCTTAGCTTGGCATCCAGCGAATTGCGGGACAATTTGGCGCTATCCTGCTCTATCCGCTTTTTCACTTCCTTTTCAGATTCCTCAATCTCAATCAAAAGTTCACGCGCCGACACCCTGAGCGCTCCTTGTCCAAAAGCGACATGTTGTTCCACCTGATCACTTGTTGCTACATAAATGCTTCTTCTTCGGCTGCTTAGCTCCCGAACCAATCGCTCTATACACTCGTCAGCGGTCTCTTTTTCTTTGGTAAAATAAATCTGGACTTTACTTTGGGCATACGTTTTACCCAATCCTGGCACCCGGTAAGCATCAAATACGACGATGACTCTTCTGCCGGAATACGCCTGATGATCCGCGAGTCGTTCAAGCAGTCTGTCCCTCGCTTCCTGCATACCAGATTGTACCAGTGCGGAAAGTTCGGGCCAGGCTCCAATCACGTTGTAACCGTCCACAAGCAGAACATCCCGCGTGTCAGCCATATCATCAGCCCCGTGCCTGTCGTCCGCGCAACACTTCGTACATCACGACACCTGCGGCTACAGAAGCATTCAGGGAATTGATTTGCCCAGCCATCGGCAGCTTAACGAGTACGTCACATTTCTCACGGATCAAACGGCCTATCCCTTTATTTTCGTTACCAATGACGATAGCTACTGGCCCTGTGAATACACCATTTCCAAAAACTGGGTCCGTAGCTGTCACATCTGTGCCGACTACCCATACGCCTTCCTCTTTGAGACGGTCGATGGTTTGCCCCAAATTGTTCACACGCGCCACAGGAACGTACTCAACCGCCCCCGCCGATGTTTTGGACACCGTTACAGTTACTGCCGCCGAACGTCTTTTCGGCACGATTACTCCATGTGCCCCTGTGCAGTCCGCTGTCCGAAGGATAGACCCCAGATTATGCGGATCTTCAATCTCATCCAATAGGATCAAAAACGGCTCTTCTCCCTTACTACGGGCAGTTGCGAGCAGTTCTTCCACTTCAACATAGGCAAAAGGTGCAGCCTGTGCAACCACTCCCTGATGCTGTATTCCCGGAACCATTTGATCAAGCTTACGCTTGTCCACCTGTAACACAATGATCCCCGCTTTTTTAGCCTCAGCCGTAATGGGCAATGTCAGGTGCTTTTGTGCATTATCCGCAATCCATATTTTATTTATCGTTCTGCCTGAGCGAAGCGCCTCCGTTACCGAATGCTTACCGGCAATCCATTCTTCTTCCATATCTAGCTTCCTCCCGGGAAAACGGCCAATGCTCAATGCATTTGATCCGCTCGTTCCCAATTAAGATTTTTCTGTATTTTCCATTTGTGCAATGCCGTACGTAATCAATTCTCTCATTCTGTCCAAACGTCCGTCACAATAAAGAAAACCGAACAGTCCCTCCAGCGCAGTAGCATGACGATACTCAAGCACATCAGCATTTTTGGGCAGGCTTCCTGACTTGGCATTTCTTCCTTGTCTAACAATATCACGTTCTTCCTCCGTCAGTACCGTCTCCAGCAGCGTGAGCATACGACTCTGCGCCTTGGCAGAGACTAGCCCTGTGGCTCGCCGATGTAAATGGTTCGGGCGCAGATTGGGCTGCGCCAGCAAATATTGCCGCACCGCGACCTCATACACGGCATCGCCAATGTAAGCCAGCGCAATCGGCGGCATCAGGCGGGCCGGCTTGGACGCAGGATACGGGAACCAGTTTCCCGCACCTTCCGAAGCTCCCGCGTGCAATGGCTTATCACTCATTTTCGCCGCCACCGCATACCCTGTGCTGTATCCTCAAGCACGATTCCTTTGGCAGCCAGCAGATCGCGAATTTCATCGGCTCTGCCCCAGTTCTTGGTTTTGCGTGCCTCGACACGCTCCGCAATCAACTGTTCAATTTCATCATCCAACAATTCTTCTCTCCGTTCCGCATAAATACGAAGTACATTGTTCATCGTATGAAAGGTATGCAATACAGCCTTCAATTCCGCCTGGTTTACGACATCGCGCTGCAACAGATGATTCGCTTCGCTAACCCAGTCAAATACAGCAGTAATCGCGTCAGGTGTATTGAAATCATCATCCATTTTTTCGCCAAACTGCTGCAAAATCCCGTCAAGCTTGGCTTGCAGTTCCACTGACACTTCCCTGTTGCCTTCCAGCGTATTGGCTAAACGATGCTTCACGTTGGTAACTGCATTGGCAATCCGTTCGACACTATTCTCCGCCTGACTCATAGTCTCTTGGTTGTAATTCAACGGATTCCGGTAATGAGTCGAAAGCATAAAATAGCGTACAGCCTCCGGCTTGTGACGAGCGCGCAAATCTTTTACCAAAATACCATTACCGAGTGATTTCGACATTTTTTCATTATCAATGCGAATATATCCGTTATGCATCCAGTAGCGAGCTAATGGCTTACCCGTAATCACCTCGGATTGTGCGCATTCGCATTCATGATGCGGGAATTGCAAATCCTGTCCGCCCCCATGAATATCCAGCGTATCCCCCAGATAGTGGCGGACCATGGCAGAGCATTCGATGTGCCAGCCCGGGCGACCGTTGCCCCAAGGACTCGACCAATAAATTTCTCCCGGCTTAGCAGCCTTCCAGAGTACAAAATCCTCAGCGTTTTCCTTACGTTCATCCACATGAATGCGAATCCCGAACTGAAGCTCCTCCAGATTCTGACCCGACAGCTGACCGTAGCATTTGAATTTTTTGGTCCGATAGAACACATCGCCATCATTTTCATAGGCATAGCCTTTATCTACCAATTCCTTGATAAAATCAATAATCAGATCCATACTCTCGGTTACACGGGGATTCATGCTGGCTGCTGGGACATTCAATCCCGTCAAATCCTCATGATAGGCCGCAATAAATTTTTCGGCAACGGCCGAAACATCCATACCCAGTTCCCGAGCCTTGCGGATTAATTTATCATCGACATCCGTAAAATTCACCACATAATTCACGTCATAGCCCAAATACTCCAGATAGCTGCGCACCACATCAAACACAATAACAGGTCGTGCGTTGCCGATATGAATGTAATCATACACGGTAGGTCCGCATACATACATTTTAACCTTTCCAGGCTCGAGTGGCACAAATGGGTTCCGGCTTCTCGTCATTGTATTATAAATTTGAAGCGGCATCGTTATGTTCCTCCCTAATGAAAATCATCCTTGTATTTTATTCTCTTGGGCCACCTGATGTTTCTGAGCGGATCGCCCATCCTTCAAATCAGATATTTCTGCACGCAATCGTTCTATTTCCAGTTGAAGCTCCCGTATAGAATCCACGACCGGATCGGGTAGCTGGTGACTAAGTCGTTCTGGACGTCTACCGTCCTGTCTGACAACCCGTCCCGGGATACCCACCACCGTACTGTTTGGCGGTACCTCTTTTAGCACAACCGAGTTGGAGCCAATGTTGGAATGCGCCCCAATCGTAAAAGAGCCTAATATCTTGGCCCCGGAGCCTATAACCACATTATTCCCAATGGTAGGGTGACGCTTCCCTTTCTCTTTACCCGTCCCTCCAAGAGTGACCCCCTGGTATAATACGACATCATCACCAATCTCACAGGTTTCCCCAATGACAACTCCCATGCCATGGTCAATGAACAGCCGTTTTCCAATAGAAGCACCGGGATGGATTTCAATTCCTGTCATAAACCTAGATACATGAGATATAACACGGGCCAGAATACACCAATTTCGCAGATAAAGCCAATGTGCGATTCGGTGTGCCCAAAGTGCATGAACACCGGGACACGTAAAAATAACCTCCAGCTTGCTTCGGGCAGCCGGATCATTATCCAAAACAGTCTGAATGTCGGATTTAATATGTCTGACCATGTCGCCCCTCCTATTTCCTTCATTTCCTTGCCGCTCTCCACACCACTCCGCGTTTCGCCAATTTTCGCATTCGTCAGCACACTTCGACATTTTTCACCTTTAACGAGCTTGAGTCTGATAAAAATGAAAAAGCGCCTCCGCAGCCTAAGCTGCAGAGACGCATGAACGTGGTCCCACTCTGCTTCAGGCATACCTGCTGCATATAAGCAGAAAAGCCTGTCCTTGGCGTCCGGTAACGAGAACGACTCGGCACACCCTTGCCATATCAGCAGTCGACGCTAATTAGGGTTCAGGCGCACGGCTCCCAGGTGCATTTCCTCCGCAGGTCATCTGGACGGCTTCCAGCCCCGGGGTTCCCCTCGGCCGTCCTCTCTGGCAAATGCCCTTATGCAGTGTACTTCTCCTGTTCTCAGCCTTTACACGTAAATATCAATCCGTATCAATGGAGTCATTATAGCGAAAAGACAACAAATTGACAAGAAATATCAGCCTTTAATTTGTGCCTTGAGACGGTCCAGCACCTTGTCACGTCCAAGCAGGAAGATCGTTTCGTTCAAATCGCGTCCATGCGTTTGACCTGTAAGGGCCACACGAATCGGCATGAACAACTGTTTCCCTTTAAAACCGGTTTCCTTTTGAACTTCCTTGATCAGCTTGGCCATTTGTGGAGCGGTAAATTCCTCGCTCACTTCAACCTTGCCAGCAAAGGCTTTAAGCACTTCAGGAACCTGCTCTTCGGCCAGCACTGCTGCCGCTTCAGCATCAAGCTCCAGATGCGAACGGAAAAACAGTTCAGACAAAGCCACAATGTCGGACGCAGAGGTCATTTGTTCCTGATATAAGCGAACAAGAGCCTTAGCCCAATTCTGCTGTTCCTCCGATAATTCATTCGGTAACAGCCCCGCTGCTTGCAAATGAGGAATCGCCATACCAGCAATCCGCTCAGGATCGGCTTTTTTAATATAATGATTGTTCAGGTAAGCCAGCTTGTGCGTATCAAAGACAGCCGGACTTTTAGATAAACGATTGGGATCGAAAACCGAAATCAATTGCTCCCGGTCATAAATTTCTTCTTCGCCTTCCGGGGACCAGCCCAGCAGCGCAATAAAATTGAATATAGCTTCTGGCAAGTAGCCCAACTTGTCGTACTGCTCCATGAACTGAATAATGGACTCGTTGCGTTTGCTAAGCTTTTTGTGATCATCGCCCACGATCAATGTCATATGACCGAAGATTGGAGGCTCCCAGCCAAGCGCTTCAAAGATCATCAATTGTCGCGGTGTATTGGAGACATGGTCCTCGCCCCGCAGCACATGCGATATTTTCATCAAATGATCGTCAACCGCCACTGCAAAGTTATATGTCGGAATACCGTCTTTTTTGACGATAACAAAATCGCCGCTTTCCTTCGAATTAAACGTAATTTGGCCTTTGACCATATCATTAAAGGTATATTCGCGATCTTCTGGTACGCGGAAACGGATACTTGGTACACGACCCTCCGCTTCGAATGCCTGACACTGTTCCTCCGTCAGATCACGGTGTTTCCCGGAGTAGCGCGGTGTCTCCCCACGTTCCGTCTGTTCTTCACGTTCGCGTTCCAGTTCTTCTTCGGTGCAGTAACAGCGGTAAGCCAGGCCACGATCCAGCAGATCCTGCCAATACGTTTTGTATATATCCAGGCGCTCGGTCTGACGGTAAGGTCCATACTCGCCTCCGACATCCACGCTTTCATCCCAATCCATACCCAGCCATTTCAGATATTTAAGCTGGCTCTCTTCCCCGCCTTCAATGTTGCGTTTCACATCTGTATCTTCAATACGAATAATAAATTTGCCACCTTGGTTCCGAGCATACAAATAATTAAATAATGCCGTTCTGGCATTTCCAATATGCAGATGCCCTGTTGGGCTTGGGGCATAACGTACACGAACTTCCGTGCTCATAAAATCTCCTCCAAATCTAAGTTCTCAAGATGATAGCATACCCTTAACAAGACAGACAACCGATTGAGCTGCGATCCCTTCACCCCGCCCGGCAAAGCCGAGCTGCTCTGTCGTAGTCGCCTTCACGTTCACCTGGGAAGGGTCCTCCGCTTCCAGCGCACGAGCGATTACTTCATTCATCTGCGGGATGTAAGATGCCATTTTGGGCTTTTGTGCAATAATCGTAGAATCAATATTCCCCAATCGATATCCTCGCTCTTTAGCCAAACTCCATACATGCTCCAGCAGCTTGAGACTGTCGGCATCCTTGAATTCCGGATCGTTATCCGGAAAGTGCTTCCCGATGTCCCCCAGACCAAGCGCGCCCAGAATGGCATCGCTAATCGCATGCAGCAGCACATCAGCATCAGAATGACCCAGCAATCCCTTTTCATAAGGAATATTCACGCCCCCGATAATGCACGGCCTTCCTTCCACCAACTGGTGGACGTCAAACCCTTGTCCCACTCTGATCATCTGATATCCTCTCCCTCTGTCTTTACCCATAACGCCGCCATATCCAAATCCTCAGGCGTGGTAATTTTAATATTTTTGTAGCTGCCCTGAACCACAGTGACCGGAATCCCCAATCGCTCCACAAGCATAGAATCGTCTGTCCCCAAAAATCCTGCCTGCTCCGCTTCCTCGTAGGCCCGCAGCAGATCGGAAAGACGAAAAGTCTGTGGCGTTTGAATACTCCACAGACTTCGGCGATCTGGCGTTGCCGTAATGATACCATCCCCGTTCACTTGCTTGACTGTATCCTTTACAGGCACCGCCGCTACAGAAGCACCAGTACGCTGGGCTGCCTCCAGGCATGAACGTACAAGCTCAGGCTGAATGAGCGGGCGCACACCATCATGCACCATCACCCAATCTGCTTGCAGGTGGCTCAGACCACGATATACCGAATGCTGGCGTTCACTGCCCCCAGCCACCACCTGCACGTTCTTGCCGATCCGGTATTGACGAATCCACTCTTGGCAGCGCTCGACATCTTCCGCCCCCGTCACCATCACCATTTCATCCACTTCGGGTATGGCTGCGAATATTTCAAGTGTATGTATGAAGATGGGCTTGTCCCGCAAAAGCAAAAATTGCTTGCTCTCCGGCGTTCCCATACGGGAGCCGCGCCCGGCCGCCACAATGACGACTCCTACCCGATTGTTCATTGAAATGACTCCTGCCTTGATCGCATCTGGACGATCCGTATGATTACACATCTACTTCATCATACCGCGTTTATTGAGCTTTTTCCAATAATTTCGGTTTGGCAAAAATCATACGGCCCGCAGAGGTCTGAAGTACGCTCGTTACCAACACCTCCATCAGAGAACCAATGTAGTCTCGACCGCCTTCCACAACGATCATTGTACCATCATCCAGATAGGCCACACCTTGCCCATGCTCCTTGCCGTCTTTGATAATCTGCACCATAATTTCCTCACCAGGCAGCACTACAGGCTTTACAGCATTTGCCAAGTCATTAATATTCAGCACCGATACACCTTGAAGCTCGCACACCTTATTCAGGTTAAAATCGTTCGTTACCACCTTACCCTGTAGCACCTTTGCCAGCTTGACCAGCTTGCTGTCGACCTCTGAAATCTCCTCAAAATCGCCTTCATAAATCAATACATTTACATCCAACTCTTTTTGAATCTTGTTCAAAATATCCAGACCTCGCCGCCCGCGGTTACGCTTGAGCAAATCCGACGAATCTGCAATATGCTGAAGCTCCTCCAGCACAAATTCGGGAATAACAATCGTCCCTTCGATAAAACCCGTCTTGCAAATATCCGCAATACGTCCGTCTATAATAACGCTGGTGTCCAAAATTTTATGTTCCTCTAGCTTGCGTTCTTCCACACCCGTACCACGACCAAAAAATCCCGAACTCCAAAATGAGGACAGCTCGTCCCGTTTTTCCAGCCCGACCATCACACCCACATATCCGCATACGATGGTGACGGCCGTTTGGATCAGTTGACCTGGTGCCCCCAGCCATGACAAAAGCGGGTAAACTGCTAAGGAAAGGATCAAGCCCACCGCTAATCCAATCGTACCTGCCATCATCTCATTCATTGGAATCCGTACCAAACCTTCGATCCCCTGCTGTAAACGATTCGCCACAGCTGTTCCGGCGAGCGAACATCCAGCCATAAATAACACAGCTCCCGCAATCATCCAAACAGCCATTCCCGGTAACGAACCATCACTCAACCACTGGGGCAGCCATGATACGATACCTCCTACCCGATGATATAACGTATAGCCGAACCATGCTCCGCACAATCCTGTAAAAGTTAAAATAGCCTTTCTCCACATCAAGTCTCTATACCTCCTTTGTTTTCTTTTTACATCCTGATATTTATTGCATATACATCACTTTCCTTACCAGTATGATCCAATTTTCACGCAACTAACCCTATGTTTTTGATTTTTTATGCATAAAAAAAAGCATCTATCTCCCTGAAATGATTCAAGGAAATAAATGCTCATTTGTTTTCTCGCTTAATTCTAATGCTGTGAATGACGATATTGATCATCCTGTTCTTCCTGAGTGGAACGTCCCCGTCCGCGCCCACGTCTACGTGACAACTTACGGATATTAAGTTTCATGCCATACAATGCATACAACACCAACGGTACGAAAATCAGCTTCGATAATTGATCCGGGAATTTAACTGCCAGTACAACGGCAGCAACCACAACCCATGGAGCGATCCAGATCGCTTTCTTCGGAAGACCCACCTTTTTTAAATTCGGATATTTCATCGAGCTGACCATCAAATAAGAGACAAGTAGCATCGCAACCGACATGTATAACGTGGAGACATCATTATGAAACAAGGATAAAGTCGCCAGCACTCCACCTGCTGCCGGTATCGGCAAGCCTGTAAAATAACCCGGTACACCAGGACGTACATTAAAACGAGCCAAACGTAACGCTCCGCACATCGGAAAAATAGCCGTAACCGTCCAGGCCAAAGCCGAATTAGCATCATGAAAAGCAACCATGTACATAATAACTGCGGGGGCTACACCAAAAGATATCATATCTGATAAGGAGTCCAGTTCTTTACCGAATTCGCTCTGGGCATTTAGCGCCCGGGCCATTCGTCCATCCAGTCCGTCCAACAACATGGCGACAATAACCATAATAGCGGCAAGACTGTATTTTCCGTCTACGGCCAGTAAAATGGCGATCATTCCGAGAAACAAGTTACCCAAGGTACACATGTTCGGAATTGATTTGGTAATCATCTCTTCACCTCAATGTATGAATTGTTCCATTATAATCCTTTCACTGTATTACATTTACATTTGCCTGTCAATGAAAACTTGTTCCTGCAATCGTTTGAGTCCCTCTTTAATGGTACGCGCACGGACTTCTCCAATGCCATCTACTTCATCCAGTTCTTCAATCGTCGCTGTCATAACATGCGGAAAACGCCCAAACCGCTCCACCAGATTGTGAATGATCACATTCGGTAGACGTGGTATCTTGTTCAGCACCCGATAACCGCGCGCCACGATATATTCTTCTGATGTCGCAGCCGAAGACGGGTATCCCAGCAAACGCACAATATGATTTGCATCCAGCAGCTCATCGTCCGTGGAACGCTTGAGACCCAATATGATGCCACGAATTTTCTCATCGCTATCGTCTTTGGCATAATCCTTATACAGTAGCCAAGCCTCTTCCTCGATATTACTGACAAGCTCATCCATCTGCATGCAAATTAAACGGCCCTCATTCCCAAGCTCGTTAATAAATCGTTTGATTTCCATTTTGATGCGCAGCACCATTTCGATCCGTTGGATAACATTTACCACTTCGGGCATGGTCACTAATTCTTCAAATTCGGATGCCGTCAAATTCGTCGAGGCTTGCCCCAACACAGATCTATACTTTTCCAGCGTCTGAATGGCCTGATTGGCTTTGGTTAAAATAACTCCAATTTCCTTGAGCGCATATCTCAGCGTTCCCTGATACAATGTAATAATATTACGCCGCTGCGAAATAGATACGACTAACTTGCCGGTTTGCTTGGCAACCCGCTCCGCTGTCCGGTGACGAATACCCGTTTCAATCGATGAGATAGAAGAATCAGGAATCAATTGCGTATTTGCGTATAGAATCCGTTTCAAATCCTCGCTCAGTATGATGGCACCGTCCATCTTAGCCAGTTCATACAAATAGTTCGGCGAAAAATCACAGTTAATCGAGAAGCCGCCGTCCACGACCTCCATTACCTCCGGGCTATAGCCAACGACCAGAAGAGCGCCCGTTTTGGCGCGCAGCACGTTTTCCAGTCCGTCGCGAAAGGGAGTTCCCGGTGCCACAAGCCGCAGCAAATCATTCATTTTATCCAGTTGGCTCGCTTCTTTCATTCTCATTGCCCCCTAATCTAATGCGGCTGCCAATGCATCTGCCACCGTTCCTACTCCTACAATTTGTATCCCTTTCGGATGCGTCCAGCCCTTCAGACTCTTCTCTGGCATAATCACCCGTTTAAAACCGAGCTTCTCTGCTTCACGCACACGCTGCTCCGCTCTGGATACAGCACGCACCTCACCCGTCAGCCCCACCTCGCCAAAAATCACATCGTACGGCTTGGTAGGCGCATCTCGAAAGCTGGAAGCAATACTCACCGCTATAGCCAGGTCCACCGCTGGTTCATCCAGTTTTACGCCCCCGGCCACATTTAGATACGCATCCTGATTTTGCAAAAACATACCCATCCGCTTTTCCAACACGGCTATAATCAATCCCATTCGGTGATGGTCAACCCCTGTACCCATTCGGCGCGGAGAAGGAAAATGTGTAGTCGCAATCAGCGCTTGCAGCTCAACTAATACAGGCCGGGTCCCTTCCATACTGGCGACGACTGTGGAACCAGCCACACCCAGAGGTCGTTCGGACAAGAACAGCTCGGAAGGATTCGACACCTCACGCAAGCCGCTTTCAGCCATTTCAAAAATACCAATTTCATTCGTAGAGCCAAAACGATTCTTAACCGCACGCAACAGCCGATACGTATGATGGCGCTCTCCTTCAAAATAAAGCACGCAATCGACCATATGCTCCAACAGACGCGGGCCTGCAATGGCCCCTTCCTTGGTCACATGTCCTACCAGCACCGTCGCAATACCTAATCCCTTGGCAATCCGCATAAAACGTGAAGTACATTCCCGTACCTGTGCTACACTCCCCGGCGCACTCGTCACCTCAGGCAAATATACAGTCTGGATAGAGTCAATCACCAGAAACTCCGGTTTCAAGCTGTCTACCGCTTCTTCAATCGTCTCCAAATTCGTCTCACATAATACGTATAGGTTGGGGGACAAGGCACCGAGACGATCTGCACGCAGCTTCGTCTGACGAACGGATTCCTCACCTGACACATAAAGCACCTTTAAACCGGTTAAAGCCAGCTCATTTGATGTCTGTAGCATAAGCGTAGACTTTCCAATCCCCGGATCACCGCCCACCAGAACGAGTGAACCCGGCACCACGCCTCCTCCAAGCACGCGATTCAATTCGCCAATTCCCGTCAAAATTCGTGCTTCTTTGCCACTCTCCACCTCGATAATAGGGAGCGGTTTATCTTTTGTGCTATGAGTAAGAAGGGAAGAACCCAGTCCTTGAGTTTTAACAACGCTTTCCGTTTCCTCCACCATGGAATTCCATGCCTGGCATCCGGGACATTTTCCATACCATTTGGGCGATTCATAACCGCACTCCGTACAGGAAAATTTAGTTTTCACTTTAGCCATACTTTGTTCCTTGGCTCCTTATATGACAACGATCAATGTCGGATTTATCATCACACAGCCCGGAAAGGGCTGTAACAATAAAAGTTTACCATTGAAGCTCGGCGGACGTAAAGCGATATCACAAACTTTTCCAAAGCACTTATCCGACCACTCCACAGTGCTTTATACACAAAAAGGGTGCCCTCGCCACAGCTTTTCAGCCTGCGAGACACCCTTTCTAACCACTTTTATTGTGCTAACCTATCGTACCTCTGTCCTTTTTGGGCAAAAGCCGATGATTATCATTAACTTTTATTGCCTGCTCAGTACAATGTTCAGGACTTGGCGGATACGTTATCCTTTTTCGTAACGGTCAACGCACCATTCTCCTCATCAATAAAGAGAGAATCGCCTTTAGTGATATTACCCGACAACAGCTCCTCGGACAGACGATCCTCGATATGCTTCTGGATTGCACGACGCAATGGACGCGCACCATATGCCGGATCAAAGCCTTCCTTCGCAAGGAATACCTTAGCCTTGTCTGTCAACTCAAAATCAACCTCGTACTCATTCAGACGCTTACGCAGCTCTTCGGACATGAGCGACACGATTTCGGCGATGTGTTTTTCTTCGAGAGAATGGAAAACGATAATTTCATCAATCCGGTTCAAGAACTCGGGACGGAAGCTTTTCTTCAGTTCATCCATCACTTTGCCCTTCATGTTATCGTAATCCGCTCCAGCGTCCACAACAGCTGTAAAGCCCAGCGTTGAGTTGCGTTTGATCGCCTGTGCACCCACATTGGATGTCAGGATGATAAGTGTGTTGCGGAAATCGACGACACGACCTTTGGAATCCGTTAGACGTCCATCTTCCAGCACTTGCAGGAGAATGTTGAACACTTCTGGATGTGCTTTTTCAATCTCATCCAACAGTACGACAGAGTAAGGTTTACGACGTACCTTCTCAGTCAATTGACCGCCTTCTTCATATCCAACATATCCTGGAGGCGCTCCTACCAGACGGGACGTGGAATGCTTCTCCATGTATTCGGACATATCGATTCGGATAACCGCATTTTCATCTCCGAACATGGATTCAGCCAACGCGCGTGCCAGCTCGGTTTTACCAACCCCGGTTGGACCGAGGAAAATAAAGGAGCCGATTGGACGCTTCGGATCTTTCAGTCCAGCACGTGCCCGGCGAATAGCCCGACTAACTGCCTTAACTGCTTCATCCTGCCCAATTACCCGCTCATGCAACAACTCTTCCATGTTCAGCAAGCGATGCGTTTCTTCCTCTTTCAGCTTGCTGACCGGAACACCTGTCCAGATCGCAACGACCTGAGCAATATCCTCTGGTGTTACTTCGGAATCTGTACGTCCCTGTTGCTCTTTCCATTGGTTTTTCGTAACATCCAGCTCTTCACGAATTTTCTGCTCTGTATCACGCAGTGCAGCCGCCTTTTCGAACTCTTGGCTTTGTACAGCCGAATCCTTTTCCTTACGAATATCTTCCAGACGGTTTTCCAGCTGTTTCAGGTCTGGCGGTACCGTGTAGGAATTCAGCCTTACCTTGGAACCCGCTTCATCAATAAGGTCAATTGCTTTATCCGGCAGGAAGCGGTCGGTGATATAACGATCCGACAATTTTACTGCCGCTTCAATGGCTTCATCCGTAATTTTCACACGATGATGCGCTTCATAACGGTCACGCAGGCCGTACAGAATTTGAATAGCTTCTTCTGGAGAAGGCTGATCTACCGTTATCGGCTGGAAGCGGCGTTCCAAAGCGGCGTCCTTCTCAATATATTTGCGGTATTCGTCCAGCGTTGTTGCACCGATGCATTGCAGCTCGCCACGTGCCAGAGCAGGCTTGAGGATATTGGAAGCATCAATTGCACCTTCCGCTCCACCAGCACCGATCAGCGTATGCAGCTCATCAATGAACAATACGATATTTCCAGCCTGACGAATCTCGTCCATAATCTTTTTCAAGCGATCCTCGAATTCACCACGATATTTGGTGCCTGCTACCACAGAACCCATATCCAGTGTCATAACACGCTTGTCACGCAGCGTTTCGGGAATCTCATTCGCAATAATCTTTTGCGCCAGTCCTTCGGCAATTGCTGTTTTACCTACCCCTGGCTCACCGATCAGAACCGGATTGTTCTTCGTACGGCGGCTGAGTACCTGAATTACACGCTCAATTTCCTTACTACGCCCGATGACAGGGTCCAGGTTGTTTTCCTTCGCAGATGCCGTCAAATCACGTGCCAAGCTGTCCAGCGTTGGTGTGCTGACATTAGCCGGAGCACCGTGATGGCTGGAAACAGCCTCGCTGCTGCCGAGCAATTGAAGCACTTGCTGACGCGCTTTATTCAGACTGATACCCAGGTTATTCAGTACACGGGCTGCTACACCTTCGCCTTCACGGATAAGACCGAGCAAAATATGCTCTGTACCTACATAGGTATGGCCCAGCTTACGAGCTTCATCCATAGACAGCTCGATAACCTTTTTGGCGCGTGGAGTATAGGCAATGTTCGTCGGTTGTTCTTGACCGCGTCCAATCAGCGTTTCCACTTCATCCTGAATTTTTTCCAGTCCCAGCCCTAAACCAATCAAGGCTTTCGCCGCAATTCCTTCACCTTCACGAATGAGGCCGAGCAAAATGTGCTCCGTGCCAATGTTGTTGTGTCCCAATCGAACAGCTTCTTCCTGAGCCAAGGCAAGCACTTTTTGTGCGCGTTCCGTAAATCTTCCAAACATCATATATCCTGCACCTCCACAGTGTGTATTTCAGATCATTCTATATATTAAAGGGTTGTGCCTAATTTTTGCCGGATCAGCTTCGCCCGGTACATATCGCGCTCGTCGGTATTCATTTTATCTCCAAAGCTTTTTTGCAGAAATCCGGGTTGTGTCATCACATTCAGCTCATTCAACGCTGCGGTGGATGGACGCTCCAAAATCCCCAAGTCCACGCCAAGACGTACATCCGACAATCGCTGTGCGGCCTCCTTGGAATCCAGTACCGCTGCATATGACAAAATACCGAATGAACGCATCACCCGATCCGTAATCCGCAGCATGGACTCATTCATCAGCCGTTCCCTGGCGGAACGTTCGTGCTCTATAATTTGCAGCACGACGCCATGCAGATTTTCGATAATTTCCGCTTCGGTTTGTCCCAATGTAATCTGATTGGATACCTGAAACAGATTGCCGACCGCTTCGCTGCCTTCACCATAAATACCGCGAACGGTAAGACCTACCTGTGAAACAGCAGACAAAATGCGGTTAATCTGATGAGTCATGACCAGTGCGGGCAGATGCATCATCACTGAAGCTCTCATCCCTGTGCCAACATTCGTCGGACAGCTGGTCAGAAAGCCTCTACGATCATCAAATGCATAATCGACATGCGCCTCAAATGCATCATCAATAACCATAGCACGTTCCCAAGCTTCTCTAACCTGACATCCCGGATATAAGCACTGGATACGCAGATGATCCTCTTCGTTTATCATAACACTAACCGATTCATCATCGCTAATCAAAACAGCACCGTTACGAGATTCGTTCGCCAAATTAGGGCTAATCAAATGCTTCTCAACCAGCACCTGCTTGTCGATCTCATCCAACTCGGATATTTTCAGGGTATGAAAGGTACCAAAGCGTCCTAAATCATCATACTGAAGGATATCCGTCAAGCGTTGAAGTGCTTCTTCCGACTGCTGGTTGGTAGCAAGCATGGGAAAAGGCAGATGCTGCAAGTTACGCGCAATTCTCACCCGGCTGCTAATGACAATCTCTGAATCCGCAGCATCACCACGCATCCAATCACTTAGCGGCTTTTCCGTAAACCGGATATTAGGCATTACGCATCCCCTCCTACTCTTCACAAACTTTACTCTTCAGTCATTTCTTTTTCAAGCTCTCTGATTTGATCCCTAAGCTCAGCGGCTGATTCGAATTCTTCCTGTACAATATGTTGTTGCATCTCTTTTTTCAGATCGTCAATTTGCCGTTTAACCTTCAATCGACCTCCGGTGCGAACTGGAACCTTGCCCACATGGCTCGTACTGCCATGCACACGCTTGAACAACGGGTCCAGACGGCTGTCAAAATATTGATAGCATGACGGGCACCCAAAGCGCCCCAGCTTACTGAACTGTGCATAGGTCATGCCACACTCCTTGCATTGCAGGTTCTGTGGACCGCTATGGCCTGGCGACTGGCTCTTTGTACTGGATTCGAAATCCAGCATACCCGACAATAGGCTATGAATTGAAAAGCCATTAGGTGTACCAGGGATCATCTCCCCTTTTTCCTTCGCACACGTCTCACAAATATGAAACTCTGTCTTTTCGCCATTCACAATTTTGGTGAAATGCAAAGTTGCCGGCCTTTTATTACATTCTTGGCACAGCATAAAAGCACCTCCTTCAGCGTCAGGATTTTACAAATCCCTACTCCAAATCTTGAATCACACGCTATCTGGCCACCAGCAACGAAATCAGCATAGCCTTAAGCAGCCTTGCCCGTAGCTGATCACGATAGGGAAGCTTCAGTAATAATGTGTCCCTTGATAAAGCAGCCTTCATTAAAACAGCTTCCCTTTTGCTTAAAAAATGAGCTTCCTCCAACTGATAAACCAGCCCTTCCGCTGCCGATTGACTAATTTCCTCTCCAATGCTTTGATGGAGATGGGTGTGGATCGCATGCTGTGCGGGCAGTTGAATTCGCTGAATGCGAATGTACCCCCCACCACCGCGCTTACTTTCCACCACATAGCCTTTTTCCAGCGTAAAACGGGTACTGATTACATAATTAATTTGCGACGGCACGCAGGAAAAGCGGTCAGCCAAATCATTACGCTGAATTTCCACTAAGCCTTTGGGACTTTCCAGCAATATGCTCTTCAAATATTGTTCAATAATATCGGAAACATTGCGCATTTCATCATCCTCCACTAACGGAAACGCAAATATTCAGTACATTTCACGCTCCACAGAGTCCGCCGTATATTGAACTTAACCAAACGGTAAAGTCACGAATCTAAGCCAGTAGCAGAGCTAATTCACCCTCCGTCCTCACTTAAAAACATCCCGTTTAGCTTCTAGTGTGACCTTTAATCGTAATAGATCATACACCTTTCCTCACGCTCATGAGATTACAGTGAATGTTTACCAACAAATCAGGTCTATCTTTTCATACTGTGTTGGTGTCAATGTATTATATACGGCTAAAAACTCAGCGTATTCACACCATTCTAATGAAGCACTACAGGCTCCATTGACTTTGACTTTCTTTGACTATATTCACATTATAGCACAAAATATATTTTTGCCAAGGGGTCAATATCATTTTTCGCAATCTAATTATGTTTTATACAATATAAGAAAAACTCTTCCCTTTACGGAAAGAGTTCTGAAAAATATCGTTAAAATCATCCACACCTTATAATAGGTATTTAAGCTAAATTCCCTAAAAAATGAAGACTCAAGAGCATCTAAGAGCGTTACAATTAGAAAAAATCTAGCAAAAATGTTTGTGCTACCGGTATTACTCGTTCTAATGCAGATGCAGACTCGCCGCGCCCTTTAATACGACTCCACTTATACAGAGCATCAGGCCGCTGATAGCCAAGCATCAGGGTGGTCAGCGATTGGATACTCACACTCAAGTCAGCTTCTATTGCGTCCTCGGAAGAACTGTTTGAATCCACTCTATCCAAATGTCCTTGCCCTTCCGCGGTGACCGTCAATGTCCATATTCCTTCATTCCATGGAGCATAACGATCTGTCAGATATAAGGTCAAACGTGTTTCCTCTCCAATGGCCTCAAAGGGATATTTCTCCACAAAAGCAGCAGCATCTACAATGCGGCCCATAAAATAAGGCACTGTTTCCTGCTGAATTCGTGGATCATCCAGTAGAAATGGCAGATTATCATCGGCCGGAATGTAAATAAATTTACCTTGGGTTATCATCGAATCATGATTGGCAAAATACGTCCACAACGCCCGCCGTGCCGTTTCATTAATATATACCAGTTCGTCGCAATTCAATTGCTTATCTTCAATTTTGTATAAAGCATATCCCTGAGGATCGCCTGCTTCAGAGTAGTACACTGCGGTCCGGTAGTTTTTAATTAATGTCCGCTCTTGCCACCATTCCTTGTTTCGTACCAGTGTACCATTATAACGCGAAGCGTAGGCTTGATACACTTGGTCCAGCTCAGAAATATCCTTCACATCCCGTTTGACCGTACCTTCGGTTTTAAGCTTGGCAGGGAATTTATCGATCGGAATAATATACTTTTTGTATTCAATATACGTTTCCCATCCAAATTTACGATAGAAGGCAAAGGAGAAAGGATGTAAAAAAGAAAGACTCTGCCCCGCATCCTTCATCTCTTCAAGCGCATGCGTTAAAAGGCGTGAAACCAGACCCCCGCGCCGTTTTTCCGGCCACGTTGCCACACCAGCGATGCCCCCCATGTCAAAAACCTGACCTTGTATGTATACCTGTAGCGGTAACAAAGTCAGCTTCGCATTCAAGTCCGTTCCGTCGAATATCCCCCAAGTTTGTTCTGGTTTGAATTTCTTCTTCGATTTCTCCAGATCCTCCGGGGATAATGTGAACTGAAACGCATATTGAGACAACTCAATAGCGGCTTCAAATTCCTCACGTTGTAATTGTCTGATTTCCATAAGTTTGTCACCTCGCTCGCATACTTGGACTTCCACAAAAAGATCACACCTTTAGAGTGTCGCAAAGCCTTGGTTCTCTGTCAACCTTAGGAACAGATGGTTATAGTAAAAATGTATAAAAAAAGAACCACAATCTCAAGGAGATCATGGTCCT
>NZ_ASRY01000312.1 GCF_000520815.1 Paenibacillus maysiensis
GTGCAAGAAGCAAGCCATGGGTGAAAAGAGCTTCTATAAAGAGTTACAAAATGATCCGCGTTCAACAGACGAATACATATTTCAGAATCTCATGTATTGGGACAGGCTACCTGAGTTTGAGGATATGGAACTAGCCATGTACATTGATCCAGCCATTAAAGCCGGGAAGAAAAATGACTATTCTGCGGTTTCAATTATTGGGCAGCATCGGAAGACGAAGCAGATGTACGTGATCGATGGCATTATCTATAAATTGCTGCCGGATGATTTGTTCCAAGTCGCTATTGAGAAGTTAAAGCTTTATCCTGTAGATAAGCTGGGCTTTGAAGTCAATCAGGCACAAAGCTATATGAAGCAGAAATTTGAAGAAGAGTTATGGAAAGCGAAGATACATACGCCAGTTGAAAGTGTCCATTCCAAGGGGCAGAAGCATGAACGCATTATTAGCTTGGAGCCGGAAGTGAAGAAGGGTCATATTCTGTTCAATGCAGATAACCTCAGATATAATCATCAGGTGAAGGATTACAATCGAAATTGTACATATGATGATGCGCCAGATAGTTTATATGGGGCTGTTCAATTAATTCAGTCGGTAAAGAGTCTGAAGTTTTATGATCGCAGTTTGTTGTTTTGAGGATTCTTCTAGATACTCAATCTTTATTTTATCCAATCTCGTTAAGCTAACGAACAGGATACCCATGCTGTATTGATGAATATTATCTTTTATGCTATTCAAGTCTGTAATATGGTATATTGAAAATCAAGAAAAAGGGGGGATTAATATTCATTACCAAGCTATTAATCTGAATGAGAAGTTATCTAAGTTCAATGATCATTGGTCTCCGAAAGTCATTGGTGAAATGAATGACTATCAATTTAAATTGGTCAAGATAGTTGGGGATTTTGTATGGCACGATCATCAAGATACCGACGAGGTGTTTATCGTGCTCGAAGGGGAGATGTTCATCGATTTCCGCGATGGTCAGGTAAAGATTTCCCAAGGCGAGATGTTTATTGTACCAAAGGGTGTCGAACACAAACCTTTCGCTAACAAGGAGTGTCATATCATGTTGGTGGAGCCTAGGGGCGTAGTAAACACCGGCGGGACTGAGTCAGAATTAACAGCAGTCAATGATATTTGGATCTAGTGCATTAGGCTTCAGTTCGCTTACATCGTTAAGCTAACGGGGACACGTTAGTTCAACAAGGAACTACCTTATTAAAGGTGGTTCTTTTCTTTATTTAAGCAACAATTACATAGTCCATTTTGAAAGGAAGTATATATTTGCAAATTACGGAACAAATCATATTAGAGAGCCTAAACGAACTGCAAGCGGCTGTATTAGCCAAACAGAAATACTCAGATTACTACAATGGTCAGCATGCCATTCTCAAGAACTATGCGATGCAAGAAAGTCGAAGTAATCAAAAGCTTATCTTCAATTTCCCACGTAAGTTCGTAGATAACGAAGTGGGTTATCTGCTCGGTAAGCCAGTAAACTATGTGTCCAAGTCGGATCAGGACGAAGCTATACATAACATAGATGTACATATGAGTCATTGGGACAAAGAGCATAATTTACAGCTTCGAAAACAGTCTGAAATCTTTGGTGAAAGCTACGAATTGAACTATATCGACTCAGATGGCCAGTTTTCAGCCACGGTGCTATCTCCTTTGAATGCGTATGTGTTGGAGTTCGGAACAGCAGAAAGAAATGTATTGCTTGGCCTACATAAATTTACGAGACGGTTTGATAAGCAAGTGTATCTGGATGTGTATACCGACCGTGAAATCCTACACTATACAATTAGTAGTGATAATAAAAACAATCAAATGAAGCAGAACCAAGCACCTGAATTAAAATATATCGGCAAACATAATCACATCTTTGGAAGAGTCCCGCTTATCTCCTGTCCAGCCAATACGGAGAGAAAAAGTGGCTTCCAGGATGTGATTTCTTTATTTGATGCCTACAATGCGTTGAATTCAGACTTGGTCAATGAAATCGCAGATCATCGCAACGCCTATCTCGTGATTGAGAATGCGAAGCTGGAAGCTGAAGATTTATTGAATATGAAGAAGATGGGCATTATTCAAGTTCCGGCTGGAGGAAAGGTAAGTTGGCTTACGAAGGAGATTAACGATTCTTTTGTGAAAAATGAGTTGGATAACATTGAACGCAAAATCTTCGACATGATGGATCAGGTTAACTTTAATGAAAACTGGGCCAGCAATACGTCTTCCTTAGCGCTGAGAAACAAGCTGCTGAATTTGGAGAATAGAGTGGCGATGCGTGAGGCGTTGATGGAAAAGGCGATCAAGCAACGTCTGCGTAACTTCTTCACCTTTCTGCACATTAAAGAAGGCGTTCAATACGATTACCGGGATATCGCGGTGAAGTTTACTCGTAACTTGCCGACAGATTTGGTTGGAATGGCTGATGTGATCGTTAAATTGCAGCAAGTGGTCTCTCAGGAAACGTTGCTGACGTTGCTTCCGTTTGTCGAGAATCCAAAGCTGGAATTCAATAAATTTCATTCGGAGCAGCAACGATTAGTTGGTACCGATAAGGAGGTATCAAATGCAGAATAAAAATAGGATCAAGTGGCTCGTGAAGAATAGCTGTGCTTGTTATCTCGGAGCAAAGCATGGTATCCCAAACTATTGCTGTTTACAGGATGCTCCATGTGTATTTTTCGCTCAAGATGATGGCCTGCCCCGGTGTATATATTTTGAAAATGGAGTGCTGCCAATAGACGAGAAGCTGGAGCGAGAATATGAGTCTGAACGTAGTGTAGAGACTGAGCCTAAGATAGCGCAACCAAGGGTGAACTGTCCGAAATGTAGGGCTACATTTTCAGCAAATTCGAATCGGCAGAAATATTGTGAGAAATGCAGAGATAAGAATGCGAACGAAAAGTCGAAGTTACGGATGCGCCAGATGAGAAAAAGCAGGCTCGATGTTACGCTTTAGGCTATCCAAAAGCCATATAAACTAAGGTTGAAAAACAACCGTAAATGGTGAGGGAGTATGTTTGTATCTATTTCTCATTTTTGCGGCTTCTAATGCGTAACATCATTGTATCGGATATGACGTTAAACGAATTCAACATACATATGCGTGTTCGAAAGCTCGAACCTATACAGACTTACGGTGTTACGCTTTAGGCTATCCAAAATCCGCATAAACAAAGGTTGAAAAACAGGCAAAAGTGGGGAGTTGGTATGTTCGTACCTTTTCCTTATTTTTGTGATTTCTAAAGCGTAACAAATCCTGTCCTGAGCATGACATTAAACGGCTTAATTCAATACATACATAAGCGTGTTCGGTTCTGCGTAGTCGAATGGGCATTAAAGGAGATTATCAAAAATGAATTTAGAACAAATGAAGCAGTTAATTGAAGAAAACCAAACGAATGAGGAATGGCAAACGTATCTTCAGGGTTTAAATCCGTATAGCGTGGATGGGATAGAGCAATACATTCAATCTAATCAGCAAGCAAAAAGTTGGTTCGATAGC
>NZ_ASRY01000313.1 GCF_000520815.1 Paenibacillus maysiensis
CAAGGCTAATACCGACAGGGAGACCCCGGTTCCAATAATCAAATGGGCTCTTCCCATCATGATGCATAACATCCTTTCGTTGCAGCATACAACAGAGTTCGACATCACTCTATTTGAATCAGCATGATTCGATTGTATACGACAAACAAAAAGAGAACAATAGTTCGCTTATTATATTTAAAGGATATCGTTCAAAAGTCCCGGTTAAAAATTCGCCTTACAGTATTTTTTGGAACAGCGCGATAACTTCTTCTTTGGTCGGCTGAAACGGATTACCAGGCGCACACGCATCTTTCATCGCATTGTCGGCTAACAGATTAAGATCCGGGTCCGTTACCCCCAGCTCAGATAAGCGTTTCGGGATTCCAACCTCCTGCGCCAGTCCGCGGATGGCATCCACGACAAATTCAGCGCACTCCTCGTCAGTTCGCCCTCTGACCGAGAATCCGATCGCTTGAGCGATCGGTCTGAATTTACGGGGAACATGCTGCGCATTGGCCTCCTGCACATAGGGCAACAGCATTGCATTACATACCCCATGCGGAAGGTTATACACACCGCCAAGCTGATGTGCCATCGCATGTACATATCCCAACCCCGCATTGTTGAAGGCCAGCCCTCCCAGAAAAACAGCATATACAAGCTTTTCTCTTGCTTCGATATTTTGACCGTTCTCCACAGCTTCTGGCAAATAACGGAATATCAGCTCGACAGCGGCCAAGGCAGTGGCATCTGTCACCGGATAAGCACCTGGTGTAACCAGTGCCTCAATCGCATGAGTAAGCGCATCCATACCTGTTGCAGCAGTTAATTCAGCCGGCTTACCCACCATTAATTCGGGGTCATTTACGGAGATGCAAGCCAGACTATTTTTATCAACCATGACCATTTTAACCTTACGCTTCTCATCTGTAATGACATAGTTTATGGTGACCTCACTGGAAGTTCCCGCCGTTGTATTCACCGCCACAATTGGAACGGACGGTCGTTTGGATTTGTGAACACCTTCATATTCTGAAATATGTCCTCCATTGGTGACAATGATGCCAATAGCTTTGGCAGCATCCTGAGGCGACCCACCGCCTACCGAGATGAGAACATCACATTCGTTATCCTGAAATACCTTGACCCCTTCGTGAACATTGTCACAGGTAGGGTTAGGCTGTACTCCGTCATACACGATATATGGAACTTCATGCTGCTCCAAAACAGCAACAACCCGGTCGGTAATCCCATTTCGACGCAGCCATTTATCTGTCACGATAAGCGCTTTCATAAATCCTTTCTCTTGCAGCATCGGTCCCAGATCCCCAAGACATCCAATCCCCATCAAGTTTACTGGCGGTGCATAAAAGACGTTCGTTCCCATGCGTAAACCCCTCCCTTGTGCTTTTCGTTCTCCAATCATCCCTGCTCTCTGATATTAAGCTCCATCTTCCTGATCCTACCATCTGACCGAGCAAACGTCTGCGAAAAAAAGCACAGTTCAATCATTCCCATAAAAACACGCAATAAGGTCTAGAAGCATGTTGAAAAATATTTACAAAATTTTCTTCTTGCCTCAAAAGCCTATTGTATTATTTGAAATATTATGTAATATAGTGTTTATATTTAATATATGAATCTATTAAATGAACAAGGAGGAAATAATTATGAAAAAGAGTTCTTCGTTTCGCAAGTTCAAAACGGTTGGGCTGGCATCATTGCTAAGTCTTGTTTTGTTCGCTCTCCCCGCTTCAGCTGCTTGGAATGATACATACACAGGGTACGCCACCTATACCGGATCTGGCTACTCAGGAGGAGCATTACTACTTGATCCCATCCCTTCCGATGCCAAAATTACGGCTCTTAACCCTACACAACTGAATTATAACGGGATCAAAGCCGCATTGGCAGGAGCATATCTGGAAGTACAAGGCCCCAAAGGCAAAACAACCGTCTACGTAACCGATATTTATCCTGAAGCTCCAAGTGGTGCGCTCGACCTGTCCCCGAATGCCTTTAACCAAATTGGCAACCAAATTGATGGAACAATCAATATCTCATGGAAAGTCGTCAAGGCTCCAGTTACTGGCAACGTCTCCTACCGCATTAAAGAAGGCAGCAGTCAATATTGGGCAGCCATTCAGGTACGCAATCATAAATATCCCGTTTTGAAGCTGGAGGTCCAACAAAACGGTCAATGGATCAATCTTGAAAAACAGGACTACAACCACTTTTTGGGGACTAATTTAGGAAAACAGCCTCTAAAAATCCGAATTACGGACATTCGCGGGGTTGTGCTGAACGATACAATCCCGGCTTTGCCCGAAGAGGGCTCAGGCGGAGCCTATATCGTGAAAGGTAATGTGCAGTTCCCTGACTGATTGTAGATATCTCCCTACAGCTTGAACCCCGTCAGGTACAAATAGCTGCATACAACCGATGCTGTCCACTTGGGACAAGCTTTATGTAATCCCCAGGCTGGGAATCGACGCAAGCGATTTTGCGTGTCAGGTTCCTGGCCTTTTTACGAGAAAGTCATTATTTTTCATAAAAAATTGGTTTGTTCACTGTCCTGTTCACAGGAAGGCACGTATAATGAATACATAATTAGGGTTTATTTTGGCTATATGCACATAGACAGGAGACCTGCCCACATGAGCAATTTCAAAAAGCATCACAAGCTTCACAGCAAATTGCTGATCAGTATCACGTTATGTATTACGCTGACGTTGCTGGTATCTACCACGGTGTATTATTTTTATTATATTCGGGTGGAGAAGGAGCAGGCATTCGAAGCTAATCACAGTAGCCTGGCACTGAGAAGCAGAGAGGTCATTAACATGACATCCATTGCCCAATCGTTGGCCTTCCAAATGTACCGCAGCAGCACCCTGTCCAAGTTGTTGTATTATACCAAACCCAATGTATATGATGTAACCGCTTCCATGTCTGAGCTGAACAATTATCTCAATTCTATGCCGTACATTGAATCCATCTATGTGTATAATCCGAAAAGCGACACCTTCTACATTTCATCCTTACGGGGGCAAAACGGGTTATACAGCAAAAGTGAACTGGCTGACACGGATATTATACGCGTGCTGGACCATTATCAGGATTATAAGCCATTTACACCTATTCCACGCACCTATCCGCTGCTGTCTGCGTCTGACTCCGTTGCCGGAGCAGATCAAGCCAGCACAGACATTGCCGCCTATACGTATTTATGCTACGACGCAATCAACTCGAACGAAGCGATGAATTCGGCTGTGATCGTCAATGTATCTGCGACCTGGATGAACAAGGAAATGGCCACGAATCCGGCATCAGGCGGAGCGGCTTATATTTTGGACGATCAAGGTAGACTTTTATCCGGCGCGACACTGGCAGACGAATCTTTGAACGAAAAAGAACAGCTATGGCTGCATACCCGAGTCAAAAAACAGGAAACAGGATATTTTGTAGAAAATTTTCACGGTAAAAGATCACTCATTTCTTATACCTCCCAGGACGGACTGGGTTGGCAGTATATTAGTGTCACCCCATATGAAAGCGTTATTAAAATGGCGAGTGTTATTCGTAATGCGATGCTGCTGATTGCCGTTGTCATTGCATTGGCAGGGTTTGTGGCTTCCTGGCTACTGTCCAGAATGCTGTATACCCCCATTGGGCAGATTGTTGTCCATATGAATTCACTCGAATCAGAAAAACGAAACAGCATGTATACGATCCGGCAAAACATTTTACGGAATATTATTCGAGGAGTCCATTTGCTTCCTGCTGGAGAGGAACCGGAGCGGTTGCGTGAGCTTGGAATTACATTCCAGTTCGATAAAGACTATCGACTGGTGCTGCTACGAATAGATGAATATGCTCGGTGGCAAAGTGAACGCGGTCCTGACCTGTTGCCCTATAAGTTCGCTATGATGAATATCGCTTCTGAAATATGCGGGCAGACGTACCAGGTGGAAGCCGTTGATATCGACGAAGACAGCATCCTATTGATGCTCAACATTCTTGATCCTGCGGAGCATACAGATACCGTACTGCTGGAAACCTTATTGCGCCAGATACGCGAAGCTTGCCTTGAATACTTGAAGCTGAGTATATCTCTGACCTATAGCGCCATCGCAAGCCAGCCGGAACGACTACATCTGTTGTATCGTCAGGTACAGGAATCGTCCATGCACCGATTTTTTCAAGGGCACGGCTGTATTATTGATGCGCAGAACACCATTGACGCAAATACTCAAAATGCTTACGTATATCCGTCGGATAAGGAGAAAAAATTGCTAGACACGCTGTTATCTGGTCATACGGAGGAAGCTCATGGCATGTTCAAGGACTTGCTGATGCATATGGAGAAATATTCGTTTTCCATCGTGCAGGTAGCCATATCTCGGCTGATGATGAGTGTGAATCATGCCATTCAGCATATGAGTGAACGTAATGGATTTGCTCCCGAATCTATACCTGAATTGCCATCCACGGATCAGTTGGAGACGGCCCAGGAGCTTATCGAACAATATCAATTGCTCTTTGATCATGTCCGTTCCAGCCTATTGGAAAAACGAAACACGAAACAAGAGCGGCTGGTACGGCAAATTAATGAGCGAATAGAGCAAGCCTATGCTGATTCGGATTTTTGCCTCAACCAGATCGCTGAAGAGCTGGATATGTCGCCGATTTATGTCAGTAGGCTATACAAGCAACAAACCATGTCTACCATCGTAGATGTCATTCAACAGCTACGCATTCGCAAAGCCTGCGAGCTGCTGGAGCAAACCGACTGGTCGGTAGCTGACGTGGCAGAACAAACCGGATTTGCGAGCAGCTCTTATTTTCACCGTATGTTCAAGCGTAGCTTGGGCGTGACGCCGACAGATTTTCGCCGTTCTAAAGCAAATGCGCAGTAAGTAGGGCGATAGTTAGATGCCTTATGCGATCACTCCGAGGACGGAACGTTGCTCCCATCGCTGTTGTCTCCGGATTTTTTGAATTTTCCCTTAGCGGTATAAATTCGGAGACAAAGGCGACCGCTAACGCTTGTACGCAATCGTTCCGTCCTCTCCGCTACTTTCAGCGGTTTACTCCACTTCTCAAAGACAAACACTTCCCATCACCACCGTCTTCGTTAATGCCATTAAAAATAGACTGACATTAAAAAACAAGCCTCCAACTTCCTGGAGACTTGCTTTTTCTTTTTATCCAACTGTTAAAATCTCTTTGCCTTGCCCAATTACTTGATGCCCTTCTCCTTGACGTAGGCTTCCCATTGTTTTGTATATTCGGTTTGGATTTTCTCCAGGCCAGCCTGGTTCGCCTTCTGCAAGAAGGTCTCCAGACCTTGATCTACGTTGTCGATCAGTCCAGCCTGGAGCGGATAGAGATATTGCTTTTCTACTTGCTCCAGAGCGGCTTTTTCAGCCTGATAGGTCGTGTAATCCTCGGCAAAGCCGGTAAACAGGTCAGGCTTTTGGATTTTATCCAGCTCTGCGAAAATCTTCTTCACACGGTCAAAGCCTGAATCAAACAGCATGTATTCCGGGTTACGCCATGCCCAGCTATTCATGCCTTCCCGTGAGAATCCGTTGGAACTGCCGCTACCGATCATTTGATAGTAACCGTCTTTGACTTCATAGTTTTTGCCCTCAATACCGTATTGCGTGAGCAGGTTATAGCGTTTGTCCGTGACAAGCTTTTCATAAAAGGCTAATGCGCGTGCAGGGTTAGGACTGCTTTTGGGAATCGCAAAGCCGTTATGAATCGGATGCACTGGAGTTGCAAATCCCGTCGTCAGCGGGAACGGATAGTAATCCAGCTTCCAGTCCGGGTGAGACGCTTTGAGCTTAATCACCATGTCATTAAAACGGGTCGGATTGTCACCGAAAATACTCGCTGCTTTACCGGAAGTTACCTGATCCTGAAGCGTATCCTTTACGTTCAATACGTTTTTAGGGATAAATCCTTTGTCGGCCCAGCGTTTGTAGGTGCTCAGCTCTTCTTTTTGCTCATCTGAACCCCAATATTTATAAACCTCTGTCGGTTTCTCATATTTAATACCAATGCCGTAAGGCAGTGCACCCACGCTCTTCGTCACCAATTCGGAATAACGGTCATGCAGGTTCCCTTTGATATCACTGTTCAGGGAGATGGGTTTCATGCTAGTCTCATGCTGACGAATGCCATCCAAATAAGCCTCGTAGCTCTTCATATCAGTAGGCTTAGGCAAGTTGTATTTCTCACGTAAATCCTCGCGCCATACAAATCCGTTTGTAACGTATTCCTTGTATGTGCCAGGCACGGTGTAGATTTTGCCTCCGATTTTAACGCCATCCCACATCTCCTGAGGCACAAATTTTTGCAAGGCAGGTGCCGCCTTCGGCAGCAGATCATCAAGTGGCAAGAATGCGCCTTTCTTGGCATACGCCTGATACTGCGTCCAGTCTGCGGTAAAGATCAGGTCAATCGGCTGGCCGGAAGACAACAGCAGCTTATACTTCTGATCCCAGTCCGTCCACGTCGTATAGTTAAATTTGACGGTGGCATTCAAATCTTTTTCCGCCAATTTATTGATTTCAGTCTCAATAGCAGGTAAATCCTTCGGAGCATCACCCAGCATATAAAATTGCAGTTGTACCTTTTGGGTTTTATCGTCCTCTCCGCTTGCCTTTTGTGCACTGTTTCCGCTACCGCCTCCACATCCGGCTAATAACGCCATGATAACCATAACTGCAATCAGGATGGACATGCGTTGCTTTCTTTTCTTTGTAAATGTCATGTGAATCCTCCTTTTGAAGTGGTTGCTGGGTTTAATAAAACGCTTACAATGTATGTTGTCAAGAATGGCACAACGTCAGCACGTCATGCCTTCTTTAAACCAATGAGTGTCCACTTTAGCCTTTTACAGCACCAATGGTCAAGCCCTTGACAAAATAACGCTGAACGAATGGATACAGCAGTAAAATGGGCCCGGTAACCACAATAGCCATTGCCATTTTGGTCGACTCGGTCGGCATGTCGTTGGATAGTGATACGCCAGTACCTGCCCCCATTTGAGCGATAAACTGCATCGAGTTGATTACATTATACAAATAATATTGCAACTGATATTTATGTGGATCATTAATAAAGAGTGAAGATGAGAACCAGTCGTTCCAATATGCCAGGGCCAAAAACAGCCCTACAGTGGCGATGCCCGGAGTAGATAGAGGCAGCACAATCCGATAGTAGATTTTAAAATCACCTGCACCGTCAATTTTAGCGGACTCGAACAGTTCTTCCGGCATGGAGGAACGAATGAAGTTTTTCATCAAAATGATCAGAAACGGAGTCATTAATCCCGGGAAAATAAGCACCGTATACGTATCTAGCAATCCCAAATACTTCGTCAGCATAATGTACCAGGGTACTAACCCGCCCCCGAACAACGTGGTAAAGTAAATATAGAATGAGAATGCGTTCCGGTATTTAAAATCTTTACGCGCCAGCACATATCCCGCCATCGTCATCAGGAACAGACCCAACGTCGTACCTACTACGGTTGTAAAAATGGTCACCCCGTACGCCCTCAGCACCTCTTCAGGAAAGGTGAACACCGTCCGGTATCCTTCCAGCGAAAATTCCTGTGGAATAAAATGATAGCCATCTCTGATAATCGACTCATTACTGGTCAATGATGCCGAAATAATAAGTAGAAAAGGCAGTAAACAAGCAATAGAAGCAATAACGATTACCGCATAAGAAATAATCCGAAAAATTCGGGTATAGACATCCTCTTTGATCGCCATCCGTTTGGGTCCTCCTTTCTAGAACAAGGCATATTCGTCGTTCAACCTGCGAATGATGTAGTTCACGGTCATGATCAGCACGAAGCCGAACAAGGACTGGTACACGCCTGCTGCCGAAGCCATGCCCACATCAAAGGTTACTTTCAGCGAACGGTACACGTAAGTGTCCAAAATATCCGTTGTATTGTACAGCACCCCATTATTGCCGATTAATTGATAGAACAGGTCGAACTGTCCCTTCATAATACTGCCGAGCGCGAACAGCAGCAGCACGACAAACGTCGATTTGAGCATAGGCACGGTAATGTACCAGATCCGCTGAAAAATGTTGGCCCCGTCCATTTTCGCTGCCTCATAATACTCGTCGCTAATGCCTGTAATGGCCGCCAGATAAATCACCATACTGTAGCCGAGATTTTTCCACAGGTAGAACAGGATAATCAGGAAAATCCATACCCACGGCTTGTTGTATACATCCACGCGTTCACCGCCAAATTGCAGCAGCAGCGTGTTTAGAAAACCGTTGTCATAATTAAATATGTTGTACACGATGACGCTTAGAATAACGAAAGAAACAAAATAAGGCAGGAACATCACAGATTGAGCTACCTTTTTAAAATAACGGCCACGCAGCTCATTCAGCAAAATCGCGCACACAATCGCCAGCACGTTGCCGAGTAAAATAAATGCTGCGTTGTATCCGATCGTATTCAATGTCAGTTTGGTCAGCGTGCCGGATTGCCATAAAAACTGAAAATTCTGGAGTCCGACGAACTTGGCATCGAACAAGCTGGTATTGAAGTCAAACTGGGTAAATGCATAATAGATACCCACCATAGGAATGTAAGAGTTAATGAAGAAAAAGATCAAGGTCGGCAGCAACATGAGAAATAATATCCGATTGCGGATCAGTTCATGGAAAAATCCTTTTTTCCTGCCGCTTGCCAGCCTCCTCCCGTTCAGACGGGAATCTGTCGTGAGCATAGCGGAACTCTTAGGCACAGGCTGATTCAATGTGAGTCACTCCCCTCTGTATACGTTACCGACAGCATGGTTTACAGCACCGCCGTTGTATGCCTTTATTTTATGTAAGCGTATTCAAAATGAAAAGTGAAGCCTTGCATGCTTCATGAACAAAGGAGTGTACAGGGGGGTGAACAATTCGGATATTTGTGAAGTATTGTGTGATGTCAGGCGTCTGATCGACGCCCGAAACCCACTTACAAAGCATAATTGAACGTTTGAGGCTGTCCTTCACTATCATGTAGCTCGAAGCGCAGTTCACCGTCATTTTTGTTCTGACCGATAAACTTAATACCATCTTCCCTGAATCCGTTCAGTTGCTCAGGAGCTAATTGAAGCAACTCATACACCAACAATGACTGGTGGGTTTTAAGATTAAATAATATTAAAAAGCCCTCATCATTCGATCTGGCAAGAATAAATCCCTCGCCCATGCCTTCCACTGCAAAGCTGTCCTTCAATCGACCGGAAAGCTTCCCCATATTCCATGTTTCTTTTACAGAACCATTACCGTCAATCAGACGAACGGTCTGCCCATCGTTCATGACTGCTTTACCATTTTTTACGACAAGGAGATCGCTTTGTCTCTATTCTTTTTAATTTTACAGTTTATTGGAAGCGAATTTGCTCATTTATAGTAATAAATATTTACTCCTTTTCCATTCCAAGAGTTAACTGCATTAGACCAACCGTTTTTAACAACAGAGGTTAAACTATCCGCCGCCCATTTATAGCTCATATTTTTAGAATAATAGCGCCAATTTTCTGTCTCATTTGCGTGGACATATGTACTCAAAGATAGAAAAAGCGTGGCGCATAACAAAGGAGTAAAAAATTTTTTGAAATTTTTCATAGTAACCCCCCTAGTTTTTTGATAATATATCCAATATATCTTATGTATTCAATATTATTGACATAAATGGAAAATAATTAGGAGGAATCATCATGAGACTTATAATTATGATTCTATTACTAGCTATTATGATGGGGTGTGGTGATCAAAATCCACCTAATGATAAGGCTATGAGTACCACCGACACTTTAGCAATTGAAACTATTCGGGATAACCCGGATGCAGATTCTTTCTTCTTGATAGGCGTGTCTATATTAAACATGAGGAAATAGAGCATGGGCAAAATCAATTGGGAGACTTACTAGGAAGAATCAAAAGTAACTATGCGGATGGTATAACTTTTAAGAACCTGATGTCTACCAAACTTCCCGTGGACACAGAAATTTATCGCATTAAAAATGAGGATTCAGTGGATCAGGTTATTGCTAAGCTAAATAACAAATTTTTTATCTATAAAGCGTTGGTCGAGGGCTGAAGTATGCCTGAGGATTTGAATACAACCATGGTCAGCAATAACGATAAAGAGTTCATTGAAGCTTTATCAAGGCATGTATAATATTTTCGATCAAATATCCTGTCCGTTTTTGTAGACAGACTGTAGACGAGTTCAAAATGTACAACAATTTTAGATAATAAATAATGGCACTTCATAGCAACTAACTCCCCGAAAATCCTTGTAGAATAAGGTTTTGGGGGAGCCATAATATCATCAGGTGGAAGATAAAAAGTATGGGACAGATGTTAAAATCCTCTAAAAAAGGACCCTGCTACCTGCGCAGAGTCCTTGCTTGTACCATATTCTATTTTCAAGCTTGCTGTACTACTCTCGCTCTGCGATTCACCAAATAAATGCTAAGCCCGATTAAGATCAGACCGATTAGCAGGAAAGCCGTAATCGCTTCGCGCAGCACCAAAGAGCTGACAAACACCGAAATCACAGGCACCAAAAACGTATAAGACGCAACCTTACTCGCATCCCCTGAGTTAACCAGTGTAAAATACAGCAGCCATGAGAGCGAAATACCCAGCACAATGCCGAACACCAGCCCTGACACATAAGGAACATTCCATACGATGTCTGACCAGCTTTCCGTCACTGTTCCGGCTCCTGTCAGCACGATGCCTCCCAGTGTGCATTGAAATGCGACCAGCCACAGCGAATCCACGCGCTGGTTTACCTTTTTCACATATACTGTACCCAATGCCCAGCTCACGGCTGTAATAATAGCGATCACTACACCTGCCACAGCCACATGTCCCGAAAATCCTCCGACACTGACAGCTGCAACGCCCAAAAATCCGATGACCAAACCTGTCACCTTAAGTCCGGACATCGCTTCACCCAGCCACATCCATGCAAAAATCCCGACCAGTACAGGCTGGAGATAGACCAGCACTGAAAACAGGCCGGACGGTACGTACATCAGTCCCACTGTTTGCAGACCGTAAAACAGTACCACGTTAAAAACACCCGAAATGGCGTAGACACGCCAATTTTCTTTCCAACGGATACGATTCCATCTCGGTACTAAAATCGCTCCTAACAGCAGACCTCCGAGCAACGTACGCAACCCCGCAAACAAAAGTGGAGGTGTAAACTGCAACGCTACTTTATAGATGGGCCAAGATATGCCCCATAATACAACCAGCAGCGCGATCATCATGATCCGCTTGGCTGTCGTTAACTCTCCCATGCTGCTTTCGCTCCTCTATGAAAAAAATCACTAGACTTTATATATTACGCCTATGGTACAACTTTATCAAACAAAAAATATGGATTGGAAAGCACAACTCCAGACAGAGGAATCCGGTCATTTGCCTATGTTACAATATACCAAACCAAAAAGAAAAATAGAGATTGAAGGATAGGAGGATGTCTGCACTTGATTTATATCATCAAATTTTTATACAGCTTCGTGCTGCCTCCCGGTTTATTTATCCTCGTGATGGTTGGGCTTGTGATCTGGCTGTGGAGGCGTGCGCGTAAACCTGCTTTCATTCTACTCATTGTCACACTACTGCTGTATGGCTCCTCCACCAATTGGGTCGGTGATTTGCTGATCAGCAGTCTGGAAAAACAGTACCCGCAGCCTCATGCCGTGCAAGGCGATGTTATCGTTGTGCTTGGCGGCGGAGCTACAGAGGGAACACCTGATATCAACGGACAAGGTAATCTGCTGGGTTCAGCGGCCAATCGGCTACTCACTGCGGTACGGTTGCACGAAGCAACGGGCTTACCTATTCTGTTTTCCGGTGGACAGGTATTTGGCGACAGTGGCAACGAAGCGAATATTGCCCAAAGACAGCTCCTGGGACTCGGTATTCCCGCAAAAGATATTCTGATCGAAAACCGTTCCCTGAACACGCAGCAAAATGCCGTGTATACGTCCCAAATTTTGAAGCAGCATCAGCTCACCAAACCCATTTTGGTAACCTCTGCCTTCCATATGCCACGTGCGGCGTTGGAATTTCAGCGTGCAGGCATGTTGGCTGTACCTTATCCGACAGACTATCTGGCAAGTGAAAATCTTTCACTATATGCCGCCAAGCTCTCCCCTTCTGCCGGAGCCATGGCTACTACTGGAACAGCCCTCAAGGAGTATCTGGGGATTCTTGCTTTGAAGCTTAAATAATGTGACGTATATCTAGCGTATAGGCACACATCACAAACAAGCGCCTTGGCAGCTCGCAGGTGTAAACCTGTAAGCTACCAAGGCGCTTGATTTTACCATGAGTCCAAAGAAAATAAAGTAGTGGACTGAAAATTATCAAGACCTAAACTTAAGGAAATCAAATAAAATAAAGGGTTCTACATATTATGCATGACTAATATGTAGAACCCTTTATTTTTAACTATCGTTTCCTGTTAATTAAACTACCTTTGAAAGCTAGCGCCGAGTATACCCATCTACCATAATGATTAAGAAAGCAAAGAGAGAGTTGACTGACTTCTTTTCATCTGAATATACCTCGATTACTTTAAAGTGCTTATGTCACTTTAAAGTGCGTACTTCCTATGTATGGTTAGTTGATGCAAGATAATGTTGTACAAAGAATAGTACAGAAGGAGCTGAAACACTATGAATAATGAATCTACAACAACACGCAAAGTCGCCTTGGTCGTAGGTGCTAATGGTGTTATCGGTCGCAACCTCATTGATCACCTCATCTCTCTTCCTGATTGGGACGTGATCGGCGTATCGCGTCGCGGTGGAGAATCTAGCAACCATGTTCGATATGTGGCTGCGGATCTACTCAATATAGACGATCTTCACGAGAAGTTAAGCGATTTAACTGGGGTAACACACATTTTTTATGCTGCTTACCAAGACCGTCAAACTTGGGCTGAACTTGTTCCACCGAACCTCGCCATGTTAGTGAACATCGTAGAAGTGATCGAACCAATCGCGTCGGGCTTGAAACATGTCAGTCTGATGCAGGGATACAAGGTATACGGCGCACATCTCGGCCCGTTCAAAACTCCTGCTCGTGAGACAGACGCTAACCACATGCCTCCTGAGTTCAATATTGATCAGCAAGATTTCTTAGAACAACGGCAAAAAGGTAAGGCTTGGACTTGGTCTGCACTCCGTCCTTCTGTAGTCTGCGGCTTCTCGCTTGGAAATCCGATGAACCTCGCAATGGTCATAGCGATTTACGCTTCAATTTCGAAGGAACTTGGAATACCTTTGCGGTTTCCAGGTAAGTCGGGAGCTTACAACAGCCTCTTGGAGATGACAGACGCTGGGCTTCTCGCAAAGGCAACAGTATGGGCGGCGACCGACGAGCGCTGTGCGAATCAGGCATTCAACATTACGAACGGCGATCTGTTCCGTTGGAATGAGTTATGGCCGAAGATCGCTCAATACTTTGGTATGGAAACAGCACCTCCGTTGCAGATGTCTCTGGACGTTGTCATGGAGGACAAGGAGCAGCTTTGGAACAAAATGGTTGAGAAGCATGGGCTTGCTCGGAATTCCTATAAAGACGTATCCTCTTGGCTATTTGGCGATTTCGTGTTTGCATGGGATTACGATTTTTTTGCCGACGGAACTAAGGCTCGTCGTTTAGGCTTTCACGAATTCGTCGATACCGAAGCAATGTTTATGAACATCTTCAACGACTTCCGCAAGCGTAAAGTCATCCCGTAAACTACCGTATAAAATAAGAAAGCCGACCTTGTATTGGGTCGGTTTCTTAACTGTTATTTACGTCTGTAAGCATTGGATTAGCCAGAACAGTAGCCTTTCCCTCGTACTTTCTCTCTATATGCGAATCCCCCCAACGGCACATCAGATGTAGGAGTTCCTTTAGACTCCAGCCGTAGTCTGTCAACTCATACTCAACTCTAGGTGGTACCTGATTATAGGAAATACGTAAGATGACGCCCTCTTCTTCAAGCTCCCGAAGGTGCTGCGTTAACATCTTTTGAGTAATTGCGGGAATCAAGCTCTTAAATTCATTATTACGTTTCTTACCGAATGTCAAATGAAAGAGAATAACAGGTTTCCATTTCCCACCAATTACCTCTAAAGTTGCCTCAACTGCAGTGTTGTAAATTTTTTCAGTCTTTTTCACACAACTTGCCCCTTTTCGAATATTTCGACACAGGTCATTGGTAACTCCTGATGAATTGGAGCCATTAAATGTCCCTATTAAACATTATAACTACAACCAAAATGTTACGCTATCCTGCCCGTTAGCTTAATGAGGCCACGACAGTCTAATACTTTATTTTCTTCTGACACCATGAGTCTTTCTTTCATGAGCACTGTGAGAGTTCAAAATCTGTATTTTATCCTACTTTCATGCTCCGAACCCACTACATATCCTCATGCAGGAAAATTTCCGATATTAGTTCCTCCGATATCACCTTGAAGCCTTCCCTTTTCAGCAAAGCCGAGGTCACGCCATTACCCGCTATTTTCCGGTTTTCAAATGACCCGTTATAGATGGCGGCTGATCCGCAGGATGGACTGTTTTCTTTTAAAACAATAAGCGTAGCGTTAATCTCCTTAGCTATGTTCAAAGCTTCGTATGCACCTTTAATGTACATCTCACTGACATCGTTGCCCGAGGACTCAACCACCTTGGCTGTACCGTTCAGTACATCCTCCCCCGTCCCGCCCACAATTTCAGCAGGCGGTCTCGGCGTCATAAAGCCCCCCAACAGTTCAGGACAGATGGTTACAGCCTTCTTTTCCTCTACCAACTTCTGAATATGTACGTCCAAGCTATCCGTCCCGTTATACCGGACCTTCATCCCTGCCAAACACGAACTTACCAAAATCATCTGCTTCCACCTCATGTCCATTGCTTTTCACAACTTAAGTCATTTAAGTATAATCAAATTTTCTCATAGAGTCATCGTACAAACCGAAGAATGCCCGACTGCAATGGCATCCAGCAAAAAAAACAATAAGCCCTCTTATCATTGCACACCTCCATATTCTGTTATTTGTCTATAGAATACGATTTAAAATGTGGAGGTGTGTGAAAATTTTGATATTTTAATGTAAAAATATCCACCAGAAAAATGCTGATGGAGTTCTTGTCGTTTCGAGCTATGTATTGCAAGTTACCCTTTCAACATGTACATCCGTTCCTTGCCGAGTCACTACTATTTCATCTCCTACGATGATCATTCCAAATAAAGATGCCCTTACTTTCTATTCCCATAAATTGTTACGGAGCAGTTTTCGGAGTACAGGCACGGATGGGCACCTGCCCACATACAATAAACAGATCACAAGCCCGGTAAGGTACCATAAACCGGTAAGTTCGCAACTACCTCAGGAGGTGTCATCCGTGCCCGGACTATTTGGCGCTATCGCTCTGTTCATCAAGGAATTGACGCTACTCGTCTCTTACGTGAAAAACAACGCCTTTCCGCAGCCATTGACTGAGAAAGAGGAAGCCCGACACCTGAAGCTGTTTGCCGAAGGCAACGCGCAATCCCGCAACACACTAATTGAACACAACCTCCGACTAGTGGCTCATATTGTGAAAAAGTTTGATAACACCGGTGAAGATTTGGAGGACCTTATATCCATCGGCACCATCGGACTGATCAAAGCCATTGAAAGCTTTCAGACCGGGAAAGGCACCAAATTGGCAACGTTTGCGGCCCGGTGTATTGAAAACGAGATCTCAATTACAATAGAGGTGCTAAAAGGTGATGATGTTCACTTCATCTTTAGTTACCCTTACTTCTCTAACTACTCGACGGATTAAATTTTGCTTATCCTCAAACGTAAGCTCATCAGGATTAAGGGTCAGGTAGTATTCCAAAGTTTCCTTGAGCAGATTACGACTGCTTTCAAAATTCTGTACATTATCCGCCTCAGCAGTCAAATCAGCATGACGTTGCTTTAAAACCTCTTCACGTTCTGCGAGTTCCTTAAGTTCCTCTCTTATTTCCTCTTCACCCATCCCGATATCAGAAGAGAACAACTTTATAAGACGTTTACGAGCTGCCTTTGTCTTCTCCATGTCCTTTTCAATCCGTTCTAGTTCTTGATCAGAAAACGAATCTTGAGTAGCTTCTAGACTGGCTGCTGCAATTTCTTCCGGTTGGGACAACCATGCGTGTACTCTTTCCCAAACGATAGTATCTAAGGTTTCACAGGAAATCTTCATGCCGCACCCTTTATTCTTTGCTCCAGATGTGTTCTTTACGTCGACATAATCTAATACGTATTTCCCCCAATTCTTACTTCTTCTTCCTGTCATAGTATTCTCACATACTCCACAACGGACCAGACCAGATAGTAGATACTTACGAAATCCATTCTTGGCAAAGCGGCGACGTGCCTCTCCCAGAAGCTTTTGCGCTTGCTCGAATTGAAACTCTGTTATTATCTGCGGGCAATCAACATAAATCCATTCTTCTTTCGGACGCATTTTTATAGGTACTTTCTCGCCTTTAGGCTTATGTTTATTTCCTAGCATACCTTGCGTATCCCATTTATTTTGGGCAAATTTCCCTGTATAAGTTTCATTCATAAGTATCTGCCGAACTACCTGTTTATGCCATACCTTTGCGCCACGCTTTGTCGGTATTTTCTCGCCTGTAAGATATACAGCTATACCGTTTATACCTTCCGCAATCTCGTTAGGTTGGGTGAATAGGTTGAAAATAAGTTGGACTACGCGAGCTTCATCCTCGTTTATAAGGAGTGCATCGTTTTCCTTGTCAAATTCATATCCATACGTAAAATTGTTTTTGACCACTTTTCCTTGGTCGGCTTTCTCTTTTCGACCACGACTCATGCGCTCATTTATCTTTGCTTTCTCAAATTCAGCGACAGCACCGCGCATAGAGTAGAATAATTGACCTTCTGGTGTCTTGGCATAATCACCATTAATGAAAATAAGTTCTGCACCATTTCGTTCAAATTCATCTGTTATGATAAGTTGAAGCATGAGTTTACGGGCTAACCGATCCGGGTCCAAACAAATGACTTTTGTAATAATACCCGCTTTTACATCTTTTCTAAGCTGTGTTAGGCCAGGACGTTCCAGAAATTCTCCTGAATACCCTTCATCCGGATATATTTTAACGTCATCTGTCCCGGCTTTCTTCTTCCCTTCTCTGATCTGAAAGTCTATCGAAAATCCCGTGCGTGCTTGTTCGTCTGTTGATACTCGTGGATAAATTCCGATCACGCTGCACACCCCCATATTTCTGATAGAGATAATCATAACAGGCGGATCGCAGCTTGTCAGTAGAATCAGACGTTATAAACTTTACATGCATGTGTGCATCACCTCAGCACATCATATGTGCCGGGGGATTGTCCCTATAACAAAAAAAGAGCCCCGAAGGGCTCAAGCAGACTTTTTCGTATTTGCATTGTAATCTTGCACAGCCTTTTCGATCACGGCCCGTATCTCCTGTTCAGTTACATTCAAGCCCATTACACGCAATCTGCCAATCACATAGTCAATGGCTTCCTGTAGTTTCTTATCTCCTTCGAAGTCCTTGAACACGGATTCAGCATAAGCAACCGCCTCAACGCCAACTTTGTGTAAAAACTCCCGGTCTTTAACAGACGTATTGGATACATAGTATTCAGTAGCCTTCTGCTGTGCCTTTTTAAGAGCACTTGTAGCAATCGTAGCCAATAGACCAATCAGTGCAGTTACGATGGTTACCACGTACGGTTGAGCTGCTTCTATTAATTGTTCCTTCATTGTATATCGCTCCTTTAATTATAATTTAGGGAAAATATCTACCCGTTTAGGATTTTTCTTGTCCCAGAAAATGCGTGCTCCAAGTGCTGCTGTAAGTGCGCGCACTGGCACATGACCGATGCCGTTGATGTTGACTGTTTCTACCGCAGCGCCGTTGATAGTAACCTTGCCGCCTGTATATCCGATCTTACCGCCAAGCATCTCACCGATTGGTCTGGATGGTACAAAGGTTGTATTGTTAATGCTGAATCCTGTAAAGTCCTGACCACCTACAATGACCTCCATTGTCGGGTATGGCGCTGTCTCGGCTGGTTTAGGTGTAACTGGTGCTGGTGTAGGCTTTGTATCGGGTCCCGTAAACGGTACGCCTACGTGAGCGCACAAGCCTTTTGCAATGGCTAGAGCAACATTGTTTTGAAAGTCGTTGTCAAAGAGCGTTGCTTCTTCCACCGCGTTGCTAATAAAGCCGACTTCAACCAGAACTGCATCCATTGTGGTAGATCGAATTACCTGGAAGTTACCATAAGCCACACCGCGATCTCTAAGCCCTGTAGCTGCTACCATATGTTTGTGTATGGTGTTGGCAAGGTTCTTGCTGGTAGGACGCATATAGTACGTCTCTGTGCCTGTTGCGTCCGGGTTGCTGCTACTGTTGGCATGGATGGATACAAAGGCATCTGCTCCAGCTTTGTTAGCGATGGATACGCGCTCTTTAAGCTCCAAAAACACGTCTGTACCGCGCGTAAGGATCACCTTAAGTTCCGGATTGTCCTTTAGAAAAGCCTCAACCTTAATCGCCATAGTAAGGTTAAAATCCTTTTCCTTCTTGCCAGCAGGCCCAACTGCTCCCGGGTCCTTTGCTCCATGTCCTGCATCAATTACGATTATTTTTTTCGCCATCTCGTTGTCCCTCCAGTTGTTGGATTTGTCGGCATCTTGGGCATAGGTAGACGTCGCCCAGAATAATAAAAAGGGCCGTCTTGGCCCCCTCAGAAAGTTTGGCAAATCTTCGTTTGGCGTGTTCGCATCCCATTCAATCCCCACCTCCTGCATTATTATATCTATCTTGGATTCCATCCGCATAATTCGTATATCTTGCTCCTCCGTCAGTAGCCAAGGAAGCCACTTCCGAAGCAGTCTTTTCACTTTCTTTTGCTTCAAGATCAAAAATATTATTCCGGCCGCCGTTGACAGCGAAAGCCCATTCTTGATGATCTGTTCTGCCGCGCTCACTATAAAGTCGTACATCTCTGTCCACCGCCGGGTATAAAAACTTGTCTCGTGCTGTCGGTCCGAGTAACCATAAAACCATATTCAAAAACTCTGGAGATACCGCACACTCTCGGCTATCATCATCCAGCTCTATATACTCCATAATGACCTCCATAAAGAAAAGGACCGCCAGATAATCCGGGGTCCTTAATAAGGTGTGTAGTTAGTAATCATTACCACCAGTTGCCATATTGTAAACGGTTATTTAGCAGATAAATTGAATTCTTGCATAATCTGCTTACGCGCATTTTCGCTAGCTTTTTTAAGCGACTTTTCCATTTGCTTTGCCTTTTGCTCAGTTGTTCCACTAAGATTCCTAATTCTACGTGCTGTCTCTTCACCCTGAACCTGAGATAAGCGACTAAACTGCTCGCCTGTAAGCTTGTTACCCTTAAGTGTTTTACCCGGTACACGTGGAGCCAATGTTTCGTCTTCTGTTTCAGTGATCAGGTTAACCACTTCCTGAGCTTCGGGAGATAGTTTATAACGAGACGGGAACCCGGGATTTAGGAATATGTTAGTCAAGCTTGGATCTTGATAATTCCTTTGCTCTTGGCCTAAAGTGTCATATTTCTTAGGCAACATTTCTGCCAATCCAGGTATCTTCGCCTGAGCTTTATTAATTGACTGTTCTAACTTATTAGGAGAATATGTTTCTCGTTTGCTGTTATCCTGCGTCTGCTTAATCTGATTTAATATAGTAGGAATAAACGACGACGGAATATCAGAAAGCACGTCAACGATTTTGTCAGTAGCTGTTTGACCAGCATAACCTGATGCAGCGTTAGCAAGGCCTTTCAAGACTGATTGTTGTTGCAGCGTATTTATACCACCAGCAAAGCTATTGTATCCAGCTGCTAGCGTTCCGAGAACTGGGCCTTCGTCTGCCTCTTTCTCATCTTTCACATTCTTGTTAATATTTGCTCCCATAGATATAGCGATGGATACAGGCTGCATCCAGTCATAGGTATACAAAAGGTCACCCTCTTCTAGCTTCACATCAGAGTTAAATCCAGATTCCACAAAGCGACGCAATGCGGAAAGATTAACTTGATATTGTCCTTGACCCGCAGATTGTTGTAATGCTCTGATATCTTTATCTTTGCTAGCTTCACCTGTAATAATACCTTTGTCCATCAAGAAATATCCCATTCCCGTCATTCCAAATGTACCTACGATTGCACGTGACAAGGATAACATCATCTCTCTTGGATTAGACTCACCATAACGTAACCCTTTCATCAGTATATTAGCACTACGCATAAAACCAGCAGGACTATATTCCAATGCTCTCATAAGGAGTGCCCCAGGAGTGTTAGGATATTTAATAACCAGGTCTCCAATACCAAAATCTTTGTTAAAGTTTAGTGCTTTCTTTGCTCCTGACAAAGTACGAGATATTGCATTTTTGTCTTGGAACGTTACGTATTTTCCGTACTGGTCGGCTATCTCCAATATATTTTGGTCGGCACGGTTAATATAGTCTTGCACATATTCACGTGTTGGCTTAATGCCTTTGTTGATAGCTTCTAACGTGGCCATTTCTCCCAAAGTGTCATTATATGCTCTCATATATGCGGCATTGTCAAAGCCACGCAAGGATGCTCCAAGGGTCTTTTCGAGATACGTTAAAGGATTGTACTTTCCTTTAAAAGCTTGTCCGTTCAGATCGTATTGCGTCTGCAAACCGTTTATATTAATACCTTTCCAACCAGCCTTCGCGCCTTCCATCCAGCTTTTCCAAAACTGACCTTGGTTATGGGTTCGGAATGTCACATACCTCTCTTTTCCAGTAATTTTAGAACGCAACATGTCAATAGGTGTAGCTAGAATTTTATTTAAGCGCTCCACACGATAGAACAATTCGTTACCCAAAACGTTTCTTACTTGTGTTTTAGGATTAAGTAACTGCGCCATTGTCTGAGCAGAACTTACTTTTTTCCAAAAACCCGGTTTGTCCAAGGATTGTAAAATTACTTGTAAATCCTGAGATGCAATACGTTTCGCATCTCCAGATAAACCAGATACTTTACGAGCCAGCACCAACAAAGATTCAGCCTCATTATCAGTTAAGTTTTTCTCACGTATAACCTTTTCCGTTAGTTTCTCAGCTTGGCTAATGGTATTCTGGCTCACCTTCTTAGCAGATAGTTCAAAAGCTTCCTTAGAGCGTGCATATAATCCCTCTAGTGCTGGGCGAATCCCTTCGCCAAACTCTTTTACCATTTCTTCTGACCATTCCGAAAACTTAACTACATTTTTAGCCATCTTTGCAGCTCCGACAATAGCCTGATCAGCCCATACATCCAAAGGCAATGAACTAATTTGAATGCCGCGTGCACGCAGCCGTTCCCGTGCTGCTGCTTCCTGTGCATCCAGAAACTTAACTACATTATCGCGCACACGCTTATCTTTCATAGCTGGTGGTCTACGTGGTGGTGTTGGTTTAACCTTTCGACTGGATTCTTTTACGAACTGTTTGGATTCCTTGATAAAACGGGATAGTTGATCCAATTCAACATCATTCAGCTTTTCGCCAGCCTTAGCACGTTTCAAGATATCTACCACATCATTAGCCAAACCCTTAACACCAGTCATACGTTGCGTAGTCTCTGCTAGATCGGTCATTTTCGCTGCCATATCATCCGTTATTTTCACTTTTTCCGCTTTGGTAGGCAACTTCTCATTAACGCTGTTAGCAAGCTTCTGAGCACGCACCAGCACGCCTTCTGGAGTTAATCGTTCAAATAAGGAAAGGGCTTGGATGGACTGTCCGGCATTGGTTGCTTCTTCTGCTACTTTATTAGCAACATTGACTGCCATTTCATAATTTTTCTGCTGGTTATAATGGTCAATAAGTCGTTGAGCCGTTGCTGCTTTTTCCGCAGTGAAACGAGATTCACCCAGAACATAATTAGTTGCCTCGTTTACATCCTGAGTCAGTCGGCGGTTAGCCTGCTGAACTGTTTCTGCGTTTGTAATAGGTCGATATGTGGAGTCAAGACGTTCCGAAAACTCAGCTGGTGTTTTCTCAGACTGTCGTAACGTGCTGGCGAATCCACGCTCTACTGATCCGTCTTGGTTGATAATCTGTGCTTGGCGTTCATTAAGTCGCGAACCTCCCGGTGCTTCTGTAATATCGGAAACACGATTAATAGGAGGTTCATTAACGGCGTTCAATTTTGCGTTAGCTGCATCTATTCTTGCCTGCCGCACTCTCATGAATTCAGGTACGGAAGGATCGTTTATATTAAAGTTTTGCTGGCGGTTAATAGATGATTCATTCACTCGTTGAACTGGTTCGCGACTTGCACCCGGACGCGCCCCCACACGTTGCAAAGGGGTAGGTGCTTCACCAACAAAAGTGGAATTACGGCCTGCTGGAAGTCCTAACGGTTCCGGTGCCCAGTCTGTAGGGTTTACAATAGCATCGTCCCCACGCGCTAAACTAGAACGCTGTCCGGCCTGTGCCATGCGTTGATCACCACGACCAAGAGGTAAAGCTAATGTGTCCGCGCTTTGTGTCGCTGTATTACCTCTTCCCCTACCCAATGCTGCCCGTCCTGCGGCTCCCGCGCCTCTTATGAGCAAATCGCCGCCTGCTCCAAAAGCCGCCCCTAAACCTGCATTGTGCAGCATTTCCTGTCCGGACGTTTGATCTTGGTTGATTCCAATAGCTGTATTTCCAATAGCACCAGCAGCGGCCCCACTGAGAGCACCACGGGTAAAGCGGTCCGCTGTCCCGGCACTTACTCCCGGGATTCTAGCGGCTTGTCTGCTAATTGTATTTGTAAGGGCGTTCCCGGCGCGTGTAGCGAGCACGCCTTCAGCGGCTTCCAGCGGTCCAGTCAGCAAGTTTTGTCCCTTAACACCCGGAGCAGCAGGGTTAAATGCTAAACCGAACACACCGCCTACATTACCTGCATAGTCCGCTATTTTATCCGCTGTGGCGTTGCCTGTTGTGGTGTTGTAATACGGCTTATCACCTACAACCATACCACCGCCAGTACCAAAAGCGCGGTTTATGAAGTTGCCCGTATCTGTGTTTGACATTATACCAGTACCCCATTCAGCTAATGGCTGGAGCGGCTTGAGATATGGATTCTTGGCAACAGTATTTTTGATTTCTTGCATTCGCTGATCGTACTCAGACGTAGGACTAACATCTACGCCTGTATACTGTTTGTACGTTTTAATGGCTTTAGGATCGCCCATAGCAGCACGTGCAAAGGTACTGTTCTCTATATAACCGGGACCAATAATTAGCGCAGGCGGTAGCTTGAGACGGTTCTTTTCTCGGTTAGCTGCCTGTCGTTGCATTTCTTGCCCGGCGTAGTTCAAACCTTTGTTTGCAAAGTCCCTCACAGCCGGGTTGTTCAGGGTGTTTTTTACGGTATTTGTCACATTGTCTAGTAAAGTGGGAGGTGAAATATCGGCAGTACGATTTCGCACAGCCGCGAATTCACTTTCCGCATTACCGCCAACAAGATTGGGATTACTTGCACGGGCCAACACTCTGGCTCTGGCATCGGCTCCTTGTTTTTTTCGATTTCGCACTGCGTCAAATTCGCTTGCCATATAATCACCTCTTGAACATACTGTAATATTTTGATACGCCGCCTACCCAATTGCTATTAAGGTTAGTAGGATCATTGCCTGCCCCAACAGGTGCATATTTTCGCTGAATCTGCGGAATGGTGGTAAGACCCTTGTCGATATAATTACGTTTCAAATTGGACGCCATTTTATCAATGCCATCCTGTAAACTATTGAAGTTCATAAGACCATTCTTGCCCATCATGCCGCCAACGTTATTTCGATTTTTAACGGCTTTACTACTGCCATTGCCTGTTTCATGTACTGCTATGGCTGCTAATAAAGCCGGATCGATACCGTATTTTTTCCCAGCTTGTACAAATACATCGCCAGACCCTTTAAGAGCACCACTCAGAGTTTTATTTAATGCTGCCCCACTAGCCGTAGCTGTGGGGCTAGTCAGTTTCCCGAGTATAGCTTCTTGAATTTATCAATTTCCGCTTTTTGCATACCGAGAGACGAAAGAATTTGCCGAGTTTCAGTGTCACTCAGGCCAGCATCGACAACATTCTGGAACATCTCTTGACGTTTGCTTGCATCCGTGGTTATCTTCGTACCTTCTTTGACGCTATCACCGTCTGCATTTTTACCATAGATAGGAACCGAGTATAGTCCTTGCATGCTTTGCAGAACTTGGTTAGCTGTCAGGCCGCCAGACGCACCACTTGGATTAGCTTGTCTATAATCCAGATCAGCCCATTGCCGCGCGTTATCGTCCGACTGTAGCGCAAGTGTGGCTTGACGGTAGGCTGTGTTATTCCGCTCTTGCAAACTCTGTAGAGCATAATTCATGCCGAACTGGCTAACATCCCGGTCAAAGACAGCTTGCCATTGCTTGTCTGTAATAGCGTCCCGCGCCACTTGATAAGCAAAGTTTTGATCATATTGACGTACACCTTGGTTATACTGTGCTGTTTGTAGGTTCTGCGTAAATGCTTGACCCTGTGCTGCTAGATCCTGCTGTTGTGCTTGCAGAGTGCGGATACCCGGGTTAACAGCACGTGCCGCTGTTGAATTTACATTGGCTGCATATGCGTTAGGGTTAACGCCTAGAGAAAGGAGTTGCGCCCGTAATCCATCAGCCCGTGCGCTTAACTGTGCCCGTTGTTGGGCTGTTATTCCTTTTACTTCTCCTTGTTGCTTTAGTCCTATAATCTCATCAATGATTGGTTGCGCACCTTCTGGCGTCCAACTGCCCGTCATTTGGGCTTCCGTCACGCGGTTTCCGAATCCACGCTGATCCTCACCTTGGTACATCTGCGCCAGTGTTCCCATGTTGGCCAGTTGCTGTTGCTCCTGCGCTTGCTGGTTTTGATAGCGTTGGTAGGCTTGGCTGACTAGTGCTGGCACGACTTCCGTTTCTACGCGTCCCATTTGATCGGCTGCAATTTCGTCTGAACGATCGGAAGTAATGGTACTATTCAAAATTCCGCGACGGTTCATTTCAGCCATTGTCTGATTGGTGCCCGTTTTAATGTTGGCCTGCGCCCGTTGTAGAGCTGCCTGATACTCTGGATCGCTCTTAACGTCATAGCTGAATGGTGTAGACTGTTTGGTAGCTATCTGTTTCATTAGCCCCATCAGCTCTGATCCTTGTTGAGTGTTAGCGCTAGTGGTGTTAACTGGCTTAAATGGCGCTGCCGTTGGCTGTGCCTGCGTGGTTGTCGGCGACTTGTACCCGAGGTTGGTGGTCAGGTATTTTTGTTGTGCCGATGTATCCAAACCAGCGGCCTGCCGTTTCTGTATGACCTGTAAGGCTCGCTGTGTCTCGTTCTGCTTGTACGCGGCGTTACTGGATATATTGGATTGGTTCTGTGCAATCTTCTTCTTTAATACTCCCTCAGCCGTGTTATAGTTTGCGCCACCATTACCAATCTGTAATTGCTTAGTGACCGCCATAGTTTCACCCCTTTGGGCATAATAAAAGGACCCCCATATGAGAGTCCTTAGTGATTATTTATTTGAATCCGTAAGCCGGGTTTCTAGCTTAGCGATATCTTTATCGTACTTGGTAATTTTTTCTTTGTACTCAGCGATTTTTTTGCTATTTTCTTCTATCATCTCTTGTGCACGAGCTAAAGATTTTTTTCTATTTTCCTGAGTGATCGGGTCATTGCTTGCTGGCAAATTCGATAATTCATCTATTCTTTTGTTGTATTTTACTTGACTATCTTCTGCGTCACGCAACAGCCCTTCCCAAAAGGATTTATCGCTCTTTGTCGAGGTTATCATGGCTTCTATATTTTGAGTATAGATCTGGATACTTTCGGATTCCTGTTGAGAAGTATTTTTTGATTCCACAGAAGATTCTTTACTAGATTGAGTATCTATTTGAATTGTTTTTCCATCCACTTTAACACCAGCTCCTAGTGAGTCGGACACTGCACGTAAAGGAACATGCGCTTTGCCATCTACAACAATAGCATTTTCAGTCAGCGAATTACCGTTAACCTTCACGTTGTACTCTCCTGCTACCGTCTGTCCGACCATAGATTTAATCTGATCTGCAAATGCATTACCAGCCGTAGCGACAACCGCACCAATTAACACTCCACTGAGTATATAAGACCATTTTTTCACGTTTGTATCCCCCGAATAGTAGATTTGCCCTAATTCTACCATTCATAAAAGGGAGAGTAAACTAAATTATTCAGGTGCACTTGCAGGAATAAATACCGTGGCAACAGTTCTTGTTTTGCTATACAGTTTTAAATTTCGTGTACTATTATCAAAGTTGGCGTTTGTTATCATGTTGTTTTCAATATTGCCTCTAATTTCTGCGAGTTGTTGTGTCAGGTCTTGTACGTGTTCTATTTTCAAACCACTTATTCCAAAAACATTTTCAAAGCTGATCGGCCCCTCAAAATAAGTCTTATCATCCGTACTCTTTATATGGACACTGCCCATATTACCTACATGAAAGCCCTCTGCATCTCCGAAAATCATGCCACGTGGTGACCCATTATCCATAAACAGCAGCGAACCACCATCGTCGGCCTGACCTAACGACATAGATTCTCCACCTTGCGGACCGTACGCCTTGAATCCCTCTGGAGACATTTCCACTTTAGGAAACTCATCACGGCTTGTTGCGATATATGAGCCGTATATCTCTACTGAATCAATTACCCCGGCTGTTATCGCTCCAAGGTCAGCAGCAATGGCAGAAAGCTTTTGGACATTCATTTTCGCTGCTGTAATAGTACCTGTAACAAGGATATCCCCATCAATCTCGTTTACGTTTCGCGTATCTAAGTTATTGAGAATATACATTAATTCCTCAGTCTGCATAACAGATGCATTGTGCAATTGTTTAACCAGCGAGCGCAGCTGGTCAACACCGCTTTGGCTTATATCCCCTAAGCTAGGGTTAACGGATGGCAACTCGACATTAGCCATTACGTTTTGATACCTCCCGTATGATGCGATGTATCTTCGCTTTCCCAGTACCGGACAACTTTAATCTGTACCATGTTTCAGGTGTACGAACAATGACCGGGATACGAATACTTTGAATGGCTCCGGTTCCGTTGCTGGTGGTATACACCTGATTCCACGTACCGCCTTCTGTGCCTCCAGCATAGGCGACATTGAGTGTAGATCCGGGTTCTATGTCTGCCACAACAAACAGACGGTTAATGGTCTTCCTGACTGTCTCGTCGTTCTCGCTGAATGGTTTAGTTTCAATAGACCAGTTAATAGGAGATCCGTTAAACGTATTGCTGCCCATTTGCATGACTTTTCCGTCCGCTGTCCCAAAAAACATAGTTTGTCCATCCCAAAAGTAAGATGTAGCCACATAGCTCACAGGCCACCAACGTCTGCCTTGTAAATCGTACTTCAACGTGACGTTAGGCAAGGTTGCGGCACCCGTTACAAGAGATAGGTATATAAACCTTCCATCTGTACCAGCGCAACAATGCCTAGCATTAACCATATTGATTTGACTAATATAGTTTTTGATCGGATCACTGATTTTAGTGGGGGCAGCACCGCCTAAGTAGTCATAGAATCCATCCGGCCCTAACCAGTACAACGAGTCCCGGGTTCGAACGATTGTGCGATTAGAAATACAACCAACCGCATAGGGCTGCGTCATATTGAAGTTGGTGGAATCCTCGCCGAATAATTTATGCATTGTATACTTTTTGAACAAAATAACGTGGTTTGAAAAGGCAGTGAGGCCTGTTGGTTTCTCGCCATCCTGCGTTTCGACGGTTATTTTACCTGTACCGACATACTTATCAGTGGATGACCAATCTAACGCATCTCTGAGTCCAGAATAAGACAATAGGTTGTCGTTTCTATTTGCCAAATAAAATCGGTTTGCATGCGTTGTAAGAAAGGAACTGTTTTCCGGGGCCCCCGAGACGGTGGTAGTGGTTGATCCATCATATTGTCTCATCTGCATAGTGCCATTGATAAAGTAAAATTTGGTGCCATCGAAGAATAAAGCCGCATCCCAAAGTCGGGAGTTGTCCACGTCGGTATATTCGTATACAGGCACCCAATTAAGCCCGTCATGTCGATATATACCTTTTCCATTCCCACAGTACCTTACCCCTTGGATATTCAAAAGAAAGCTTATATAGCCTGTGTGCGTCGTTACAAGGCTATGTCCATCAGTGACTTGAAGGGTTGGATATAAAAAAGAATCCATATTGAGGGACGATGTCGCTTGTCCGTCCTTAATCTCAATGGATTCTACAGATTGGTTAATACCTTCCGCCAGTGTCATGACGGCTGTTTTTGTTTTTTGCGGTGCTGAAGGCCAGAAATCCATAGGATCATTCCCCCTTTGTTTCACCATCGGCAGTCGGCATATATGGATGGCCGGAATAATCTTGAGGAGTTAATCGTAAAACCTCCTCTGCCAGTGAAGCTTCTTCATGCTGCAATAATAGTAATTGTGTTTGGAGTAACCTTTGTCTTTCACGGTTCAATTCAAGTCTTAATTCAGCATTCTCCAATTCCATAACTTCACTCTCCTATAAGGCGTGATCTGCCCCGTTTGTGTCGATATATCCGAAACGATTACCACCTCGATAAAATTCAATATAGCCGTTGGTCGAATTATATCGCATATAAATACTTCCAGTGCCTTCAAACGATATTTTTTGATTAGCACCCAGACGTATTGCTTCGCCAGTAATTGTGGCCGCTGAAAGGTCTAATCCTATTACAAAACTGCCCGGGAAACTTAAACCTCTCGTGCTAGTTCCGTCAAGTTCGAATACTGTGTTCATTGTTCCGAATGTGTATATACCTTTGCTGAAACGCCCCTTACTGGTGTCGCCGTTTTGGGGACCAATACGCAATCCGATTGATGCTATTCCAGTTGAACCGGAATCTGTGCCTTTGCCTGCCACAACATCAATCCCAACTCTAGAACCTGTATCAGCACCGTTACAAAAAATATCAATTTCCAGTCCTACGAGTGCGCCAGCTGTGTTTGTATTTGTGGTGTCTCTGGCCTCGAAAACACCTGCAAATGTCGGACCGGTGGACATTTTACTAGCCTTACCATAGACCGAGGTGTTTTCTCCGGCTGTTGCCGAGTTATACATCGCGCTTAAGATACCCCATTCGTAAGATGTTACATCTTTACCTACGGTACTATAAGCTGTTAAAGCTGTGTTGGTATACCCTGGCGTCCCCCCCGTAAAATTAGCCACTCTTCGGATGACCATAGTCGGGTCAGGGGTTGCAACGTAATTGTTAATATTTATATTCCCGGAAGAATTGTCATTGATAATTACGTGTTGCTTATTAACTAGTAAGTTTTCCGTATATAACGTTTTAGCTGGTATAACTACTATACCGCCGCCCAAAGAATACGCAGCATCAATAGCGGCCTGAATACTTGTGGTGTTATCAGTCACACCATCAGACACCGCTCCATAATCCCTTACATTTATAAATACGGAATCCTCGGGTCCATATCCAACTTGATTAATTCGCTTATTGTAGCCTCCGACGAACTTGGCATTATCCCCAAAATAGTTTATGGCACCGTCATTGTTAATATAGGTAACAACATAATCACCGTGCGGAAAATATATAGCAGTTCTGCCTTCTGAGTTAGCGAGATTGACAAGCGCTTGTAACTGATTAGTCACATCTGTGCCATCGGGATAAATTCCATAGGCAGTCACAATATAAAAAGCTTCACCAAATCCGCGTTTTATCAACTCAGCATTCCGATATTGACTAGCTATCAATTGACTGGCTTGGCTCATTGCAACACCCCCATAATATCTTCAATAATAGGGTAATCCGGGGTCTCGTCGTTAACCTTATTGAATTCTTGTAGATATCCGTTATATTTAGACGTGAAATTGTTAACCATCGCCACATCGTTAAAACTTTCTGCTATATGCACTAAGGACCCATATATTAAGAGTGAGTGAAAGTCTTTGTCCAAATCCGGGAAAGCGTTTAATTCTGTAGACTTTAACTGCTTAGGTTCTCGATTATAAAAAATAACGAGCCCGCCTTCACTGTCCTCTTCCGGGGTAGGATACACACCAAGTTCGTCGAGTTCAGTAAAATAGTAAAAAGGTGCGTTCGATTCTTTCTTGATGTCCTGGTATAGATATTCCTGATCATTAACCAGTACATCTATTACATTGGATCTGGCACAAGGCAACTGATAGGCGAAAACACCCTCAATGATATCGTATCCAGTCATCACGGTTTCCCTGAATGTTGTTCTAAACAGTTCGTTTTGGACCATGTTTATCTTACGGATTACACTATCATTGGACAGGCTATGTGGGTATTTCTCTGCAATTTCATCCAGTATTTCTTGTATTTTCACATCCTCACCCCTCACATAAACAAAAAGCCCCCTGCGGGGCCTTATTACATACCTTTTATTTCCGTTTTGGTGCTATTCTCGATGCGTTGGTTAACCTCTCGGGTCATTTCGTAGCTGTATTGATAGATTTCTGCAATGGCTTCAGGTACTTCAACGGACTTACCACGAGGCACCGTGTACACTACGCCATTAAATCCGATAGGAACCACCTTATCATTCGGGTTAGCTGGATCATCAGGGATCATAATTTTAACTTTTGGCATTGCCTTAAGTTGTTCCAGCACACTTTTTTCAGCTTCAGCAGCTTGACGTTCCAAGGCCTTCTCTTCCATCTGCATTTGTTCGGGTGTTTTTTCAGTGTCTTTCGTTGCCATGTTGTTTCCTCCTCAAATTAAAAGGAGCCCGAAGGCTCCGTGTATTAAACTGTTGCGCCAGATTCGTACCGTACGATAGCCAGTTCTTGCAGTCGTACAGCAGCAAAAGCACATTTCCAAGCTACAGTATTGAACTGATTCAACGGGTCAGCTACGCCGCCGCTACCAGCGGGATGAACAATGATTTCAGGTTTCATACTGCCCTCGATGTCTGGCAGGCCATAAGCGCCGCGACCAAGGAAGATAGTTGCGTATGCGTCATTGGCAGCAGGAGCACCAGCAGAACCAGAGGCGTATTTAACGCCGTTGTCCACTTCCATGAAGTAGATGCCGTACATTTTGCCCAGCATACCTTCTTCGCGGTTTTTGGTGTCTACATAGGTATTCTGATCCTTCCACTCCTGCATCTGCATAATATCCAGCGCCACGTCAGGGTGAACCAGAGCGACATAGCCAGTACCTCCATTCGGCAATCGGATAGGCTTAACCTTATTTCGTTTCATGGTACGACGAACTTTCAAGATATCTAATGCAGTGATCTTATCCGCTGGCAACAACGTACTACGTGATGCTTTACCATTTGCGTAGAATACGTTTGTACCAGCTGCTACCACGTCACGGACGATGATATCAATGGATTCACCTGCATTCTCGCCCATCAGACCTGATGTTTCTTGCAGTAGTGGATCAAGTCCGGTCATATCAATGAAATCAGAGATCTTAGTCCATGAACCGTACTCTTGAATAGTTGCAGTGATCTTCACAATGTCGAGGTTAACGCCATCAGGAGTTACCCCCTCGGTCAATGCTGTAGTGTTAACAGCCAAAGAGTTAAGACGGCGGAAGCTTGTTGTAGCACCCTTACGCTTAGGAATGTTCTTATTTTTATCTCCGAATTTTGTCCATTGTAGTTCTGGGATTAAACGTTCGAGCAATTCGTCTTGGTAAAACTCTGCTTGTTCTGCTGTAAGGGCATTTACCCCAACTGTTGCGTTATAACCTTGTACTTGTGTTGCCATGTCTGGTCATCTCCTTAGATTACGCGTCCACGCCTGCTGTCCCTAAATGCTTTACGCTCAGCTTGGGTCATACCGAGGTATCCGCCCTTCTGATCTGGCGCATCAGCACCGAGTGAGCCTGTGGAACTGTCCGCGTTTTGTTGTAGTTTTCGTATTGCCTCTTGCTCCGCTTGGGTTTTCGCCGTGTTCACTCGCTCGTCATATGTATGGAGCTTATAAGCGACATCCAACGGATACCCATTAGTAGCGGCAAGATTAATAACATCGTTTTTGTACTTACCAAAGTCAGGGTATTGAGTTGCATCATTTTCCATTGCGGCAATCTGAGCCTCCACCTGACGTAATGCGTCGGCTTCTCGAAGCTCATTGAGTTGTCGTTCATACTCGCTCACCTTCTGGTTAAGAGGTTGCAAGTGGTTGCGTATAACTTCCTCGTCTACACCCAACTGCTCGGCCTCTTGCTGTATGCGTTTTTCCATCTCGGCCTGTTCCAGCGCGGCCATGTAATCATCGTGGTTATCGAAACCGTAATATTTAGCTGTTCGATCAAGCATTTGTTGGTACTTTTCAGCCTCTTTAGCCTTAGTTCCATATTCCTGCTCAAGTTTGGCTCTAATCTGTTCTTCACGAGCCTTCAAAGCATTAGCAAACCCTTTTTCATCGTTCTGAGCGGCGACCTCAGACTCTTCAACGCCCGTATTTGCATCTACTTGCTCGGATTGTAGTGATTCTTGACCTGTTTCTTGCTGCATCTCGGCGGCAGATGCTTCTTCAACGCCCGTATCTTGCACTTCCAATTGATCTTCCACGCTAATTCCTCCTTGTTATGCGGCGACCATAACGATTCAACGCCCGATTTTGTATATAGAAAGGGCCTCCGCAGTCTCAGCAGAAGCCCGTATTACATGCCTATTGGCATTGGTTGTTGCATTGGTGCCGCTTGCGGTGCTTGTCCCATCATTTGTTCTGGTGCTGGCTGCTGTGGAGCAACCACATTAAGCAGCGTCATAACCTGTTGCTCTGGAGTAAGCGTGTCAAACTGCGCTCTTTCCTCCGGTGACATTTGCTCGACAATCTGTTCCATCATGCCGATAATGCCTTTCTTCTCGTCCATTTCCTTCATGAGACGGTCCCGATAAGGTACCGTATTTTTAGGCATATACTTCAAATACTGCTCGTATGTGATGTGACCAGCACCCAGCGCGTTCTCAAGGCCAGATACAACGAGTGACTCGGAATAGGTAGATGATGGACCCACGTCGATTTTAAGGGTAAAGCCCACATCTTGATACTGAGACCCGTTGAACATAGTGGCGTAATCGTCGCCTTCATCGTCTTTTAGCAAGACCTGACGCGGTAGATTGTACTTGACCTTCCAGAAGTCTTCCCACACCCTACCGATATCCTCTATAGCCCTGTAAAAGCGACGTTTGATAGACTCGATAGGGATTGCAGCAGCCTTTTGTAGCAGCATAATAGCCGTAGCGTTAAGGTCTGCGCTGGGTGCTGATCCAGTCGCTGCCTCGTCCGCTCCGGTCATTTGCCGAGTGAAAGCCATAATGGATTCAACCAAGTTGGCGGCATTAGCACTGATTGGACCCGGATTAAGGTAACTCACTCCACCATTGCCAGGAGGAGAATTGTCCTCTATCATCTCACCCGGTGCGTTAGTCACTTTACTTGGGTTGATAGCTCCTGACTTGTACACCAGCTTAGGCCAGCCTGTAAGCTGCACAGACAGTATCTGCATAGCTACCAATGTATTGATAGCCTTCTGGTTAGGGATAAGCCCTTCTGTGTCTCCTATGCCGTGTATGGACTTCTTACGTCTATCCCACTGCATCACCACGATAGGGTAAAGGGATAACCCTGTGGAAGTTGGCTTCTTAATGGTTACACCAGAGACAACCTTGCAGAACATGACCTGTCCTTTTTCTCGCCAATAACGAGTTAATACAGTCACCTTATTGCTGTCATTTAACTCCACTCTGGCCATGTCATACCCTTGATCCTGAGTTTCCTTGTCAGGCTTGATCTGCTTTGCCATAAGGTCAGTAACACCGTTGGCTTTGGCGTATTCTCTGACACTTTCAACCATTTCACGACTGTTAATGAGGATGTATGGTTGCTTCTGTACATTTCTCTGTTGCGGATTGCCGAAGAACACATTGATTGGATCAAGGACCTCACCTTCCATTTCTCCAATGTAGGGATACTTATTTCCACCCTTAATGCTGTTGTCCCAGTAGTAATGCCAGATAGTCGTACCAGTATTGGCTGCTATGTCCAGCGCTTCCTCGTTAAGCTCATCCTGCTTGATACGCTCCCATGTAGCCTCGCTGTTACGGCTGAACAGTTCTCCTGGATCGTCTTCCTGCTCCGGTTGCTGGTCGTCAACTTCTTCGAGAGAGAAGATCATTTTAATTTGCTCACTCATGACGTTTGCAACCTTGTGCGTCTCAATCATCTTAATGACGTTGAATACCGGACGTGGTAGATGTTTAGTCCGCTGTGTAGCAGCAGGCCATTGGTCAGACGCTTTGAACCTCTCATACTCAGGCCATTTATCAAGAAAGCCCATCCTACGGAAATAGGACAGGCCATCTTTATATTGCTTCTCCAGTTCTCCAGCCAACTTATCAACCGTCTGCTGCATGCTTATTCACCTTCTTTCTTCGCAGGGCCATGTAGATACTCTTGCATCAGGCTAATCATGCCCTGTTGCTGTGCTTCTGTCAGCGGTACAGGCGGTTTGACCTCACCTATCAACTCACGTAGTTTGGCGTTAATGAGCTGCTTTGTTTCTTCTTCCAAGTCAGGTAGCTTGAGTAGGTCGCCTAGTTTGATAGCTTCATCCATTTGATGGCACCTCCTGCTTTAGGCATACCATTAAACTCTGGTCTAACGGGTCTGCAAGGCTATATGGGGACGGCATAAACACCCACTCTAGTTTTATTTTTGATATATCTATACCTTGTTTTCCCAAAGATTCTTTTGAGTTCTCAAAAATTAGTTCTTTGCATTCTTCAAATTCTACATCATCCAACGTTTGTACCCTGGCCCACGCTAAAAATTCTTTATCATATTTTTCATGAACCCACTTTTTAAATTCTTCCGGCCACTCTACCATCCTAAGTAGTCACCTCCTGCATTCATTTCATCGTCTGATCGGAACGGGAATGGCGTTGGTTTTTCCTCTACCATTCTTTCGAACGCTTTATCGTCCTGTTGCCCACGGCTGTAGTAAGCAATAGCCAGCGCCATAACCAAGTCATCGTGTGCGCCTTCCTGCGCCACTGGCTTACCCTTCTCATTACGGACAAAGGTTAGCATCTCATTGAGTGTGTCCAAGTCGTTAATGAGGTGTACTGACTCACGTACAACACGTACCAGTTCAGCAATGGCAGAAGGCCGGGTGAGTTTGTCAGTGCGGAATCCATACGCTTTAGTTATCGATCCAGTAAACGTGTCCTCGCGCTCTCTGACATACTGATTACGATAGTCCAAGCGAGTCAACACCTTGACAGGATGGCTGCTGAAGTTAGTTTCAATACTCATTAGCGCGTTGTTGTAATGTTTACCAAGACAATACATCTGCTCAGCATACAAATCCTCGTCAAACTGGTTCTTGTACCGTGCTGCTTGATTACCAGTCACATTGTTGATTATCTGACCCGTAAAGTTATCCGATCCATCTCCAGCCGTATCACCACCAACTACATAAGGAATGTGAGAACGCGGACGTTCAAAGATATTTATATATCCACTGTCATCCTCAATCCACTTGATAGTGCTGTCGATGATCTTATCCGCTACATCTTTCTGATAAATAAAATACCCACGTTGTACCACGGGATCATGGACACGAAGGTATGATATACGCTCACTGACTTTCTGAGCGTTGAATATTGTTTTACCAAGCACTCCCCATTCACCAAGCGCATACACCTGATAAAAATATGGGTCAGTCTCTTTAAATGCCTCCAACACCTTAATAGCCTCGTCATCCAGAAACTTATTGTTCTTGTATGTGCTATGGATCGTTGTGGCGTTCGGCTTCGGGTTATCGAAGAATTCCCTCTTAAGCCAGTGATTAATGTCAATCGGGTTAAACGTGATCATCATTTGCTTGTAGTTGACTGTACGTCCACGTAGCCGTATATCAAGTTGCCTAAAGTCCTCGGGTGAGCACTCACTAGCTTCTTCCATCCATACGCTCGTAACACCAGAAATGGACTTAAGCTTCTCAACGTCATCCAGACCAGCAAACAATATTTCATTGCCATTGATACAACTGATATGAAGTTCTGAGCTGGTCCCCTTCGGAATCTTAAACAGCCTTTCCAATCCCCATCGGTATATAGCGTTCTTAAGCTCCATAAACACCGACTCACGCAATGTTTTGGCTACCTTACGCAATACAAGGATACGATGCTTTTGTTCAGTCAGCAGCCGCAGGATGATCTTCTGAGCCGTAAACACCGACTTACCCGAACCGCCGCCGCCCATCAATACCAAGTATCTATCCTTGTTGCCGTAGAGTGGATAGAACGTGTCGTTCGTCAGGTTCGGCAACTCGGTTAAATCGATGTTAATCGTCGGCATCGACACCAAACCCTTTCGGCAGCGCTACTTTTATGTTCAGGTCCCCATCCAAACCTATTTCTTGTTTATCTCTCCAGGACTTCGGTTTGCGGTTCTTTAACCAAAAGATAAGTGCCGTTGTGTTAGGATGAGCGTATTTCGTCAAGCTATATACACCGTCTTTGCCTACACCATCCTCTACATATTCGTAACCGAGAGCAGCTTTCAGCAAAGCATTCTCAACCATAACATCAATGACTTCCTTACCGTTTTTTAAGGCTTCTACCAATTCGGGATATTCTTTCTTATAAGATATGAATGCATCCTTGCCAACATCAAGATTCTTGCATATATCAGCCTCAGTTAATCCGTCCCTTGCCCAAGCCTCAATTAGCAGGAGTTTAGGTTGTACGTGTGATTCGTATTTACTCGGTCGTCCTGCCATCCTTACCACCTCCGATCTATTAAGACACACAGCGGAATCGAACCGCTATAATCCTGTATGTGTCATATCAAAATAAAAAAGAGCAGCATAGTCGCTACTCTTCCGGTTTATATTCAATTAGCCATACACCATGCTCAAATTTCGCCTTCAACCTTCCGTCTTCGCACATACGCTGGACTGTCCGAATGTTTTTGCCTGTTCTTTCAGCGTATCCTTTTACGGTTGTTACACAGTCCAGCGGTGTTAGTTTTTTCTCATTGTTACCACCGATTTGCTTCAACATCTTCTTTGATCCAAGCTATGGTGTCACGGTCATCATGCCGATTAACAATTTTCATGGCATTTTTCCGCGCTTCCTTTTCGTCCTTACCAGACACAGTCTCGCAATAATCTCTCTGGTTGTAAGAATTAAATTTTACGGTCCATGCTTTCATAACCATATCCCCTTTCACCTCATCCAGTCTATCTGGCTTGTTGGTGTCGTATGTACGACTTGTTGATATAAATATAACTCATTGTCGCACATACGTCAATAGGGTTTAGAAATAAATTTTTACACAAAAAGAGCAACGGTTACCCGTTACCCTCTCTGTACAGATATCATTTGAAGAAACAGCGTGGACAGCGACTGCGCATTTAGCTACCGTTGCCCATCGCATATTTCCTATACTATTATTATATCCGCTCCCGTGCGGGTTTTGTGGGAATAATATGCTGGATTTATGCGGGTTTTATGCGGGATATTGAAAGTGTCCGTCCCTATCGTACATGTGGTCGCAGTTTTCAATATGTTCAAATTCTTCGTCCAACGGGCTCAAGGCGTTTATCAGCTGTTTTAATGCTGATGTATGCCAAGAGGTTACCGTACCACGATCCCGATGCAGTTCATGTGCTATTTGCTTGATAGACTTCTTATTTTGATCCAGATATTTTCGAGTGATTACAGTTCGTTCGTTATCGGATAATACTTCATCGACTGCGCCTTTGATCATTTTAACAATCAACGAGTATCGTCTATAATCCCAATCGCCCGCCCTCATTAGCCTGTGATTTTTCATGTTTATTGGCATCAATGGTCCTGATGAACTGGCACCTGAATCCATATTCCTCACAGCGAATTCATATGACCTGTAGTTTGTAAGCATTTTAATGACTTTTTCCTTGTCCATCAATATCCCTCCTTTAGCTCTACTAATGGCACAAAAGCAACCTCTCTGTACCCATCATGCAGTTTGTATTCTTCGTATAAGTGAAATGATGGCTTTGTCCAACGTCCGATACTCCAACCTTGTCTATAAAAATCGAAGTAGACCAGCAATGAACCTGTCGCCTCTTCGTCCTTTAAGTCAATCATCACCGCGTATGGATGTTCTATTCCTGGATGATTAAGCCTATAATGCTGCATCACGCTTTTATCTCGCTCAAGCATGTGAGGAAAAGGCAGCCGTTAGGCCACCTCTCCTTTACCAAATACCATTGCTTCTAACGCCGCGACTCTTTCCTCAATTGTCTTTCCTGCCACTTGCTGACCAGCGTCCCCTTTAACCAGTCTGTCTGCATCCTCTTGCGTTTGAAACTGCGTAGGCAGTTCTACGACGTCTGCCTCTTCCACACCGCCAGATTGTGCCAGATCCTCATTAGCACGTTTTTGTTCTTCGGCTGCTCTTCGAAACTGATCCGCTTCTTCAGCGGTCACCTCCCGATATTTACCTTTGTCTAACCAACCAAAAGTAATTTCTTCGGCTGTTTCTGCCAACTTAGCTTTAAACAATGATCCCTTATTGTCTACTTGCTCCACATCGTAAATGGCTGGCAATGCATCTTTATACGCCCTAACTGCTTCTGCCAGTGCAGCAGATGTATTACTACTTATCACCTTTGTTGCAGCAGATGCACCAATAGCAGCCTCCGCGCGTAGGTCATCAATATGACTGTTCAAACGTGCAATTTCTTGCGCTGCCGCATCCCGTTTCTGTCCAAGATCCGTAATTTCTTCTTGCGCTGCTTGCAATTCCTTTTTAAGTCCATCCGTTTTTTCATACAGATCGTCATATTGCTTTTGCAGATCATCTCGCTCTTTCTTTAGCGATCCTGCATCTTCCTGTGTACGTTTGAGTTCCTCAAGGTATTTTGTATCACGATCAGACATCATTTCTTGCACTGCAATTCTAAGGACTTGGTAAGCACCCTCATTACTGCAAAGCTGACGCATTTTCATGCCATCTACCTCAAGCCCGTCCAGTATATAAGCAATTTCAGCATGCGCTTCTTCTTCTCGCTGGCTATATTCAGCTAGTCGGGCATCCTGCTCAATATCTTGTTCCAAATCTGTAATATGTTGAGTAAGCACTGCCACCTTATTTTGGTCAGCTGCTGCAAGTTTTTGCTGTTCCGTCCGTAATTCATACCGCAAATTTTCTAGCTGTTGTTGTTTGTCCACCTATACACACCTCGTTATCCGATTATTTTCATCTCTATACTATGATTATACCATATATAGTGCCGTTATAGTACATTTTTCGCACTATTACACAACATTTCGTATGTGGATGTCACTTGACTATCTCAAATATTTACGTATGGCGATCATCACAATTGCGTAAATCAATAACGCCGCTATTAAGTCCATCGTTAGGCTCCTATTTGTTTATCCGGTGGTTTACCTATGAATCTATGGACATCCGTTTTAAACCACGTAGCAGGCTCGTATAGACCTTTTAACTTTTGCCCTAGTATTCGGTTGTCTATCACCTTTATCACGCCTATACGAGTCCCAGAATCGTCCATAAGGGTATATCCGTCTTTGTGGTTGATCCAACATGCTATCATGCTGCACCTCCATGCTCTGACTTTTTGGTCTTGTCCAGTTCGTGAACTACCCTCGTTTTAGGTATACCAAGCTTTTTAGCGATTTGAGAGCGTGGTACGCCTGCATTTGCTTGATGCCTAATATATTCGCTTATCTCAGGGTCTAACGGCTCGTATAGGCTTGCTATGAGTCTGTCAGGCTCAACACATGGTGCATCATATCCAATCATGCGCGGTGCCCGTGGCCCTCTCTTTTTCTTTACCTGCTTCTGTTCCCTAATTTCTCCGCCTGTACGATAATATTTTTTAATCATGCTGCCTCATCCTCCTGTGCTTTCTCCCACTCTAACTCTGCTCTAGCTATACGTAGGGAGCCTTCAAGATCCTTATCTAAGTAGTCGTAGTCGTCTATTGGATTCATGGGGTATCCTCTCCCTTTGCTAGTCTCCGCAGGAATAGTGCATTCCTCAACATGTCACCACTTTCCAGTTCATCTGCTATCGTCTGGAAGTGTCGAGATGATTCTCTTTCAGCTACCCTGTCACTATGCTCCCAATTTTGCTCAAGTCTACGTAGGTGATCTATCAAATATTTTCTTTCAATCTCCCAGTCCTCTTTCATGGGGTATCCTCCAGTAGTGATGGGTTTTCATAGATGTTGCCAATGATTGAGCAATGTCGAGTTACCTCAAACCCTGTCCATCCTCCGTTACCTGCATTTGCCTTGTACAAACTGAGGGGCACTTTCTTAAACCTCGCTTGGTTTGAGTCATAACAGATGATTGCGACTTCATTTTGCTTAAGTGCGTAATCTGGTGGAATAACATCTCCCTCGTATATCTCTTTACCGTTACGGTCTTGTAGCCCGGTATATTGCATGAGCACTTTTTCGTCGTCCGAGAAGCCGCGTACATATTGCCCATCAAGTGGATTGAATGCCGCCACCTTGCCGTCTGGATCAATAGTCACCTCATAGTCCATTTCCTTTGCGAACACGTCCCACGCTCTGAATTTGATGGGTCTACTCATTTGTATCCTCTCCTTGCCCTTTAGGGGCTGAATTATATATCAGACCATATACCGTAAATAGACACCGTATCGCCAAGAACACAAACACCACCTATCGGTTCACAATCAACCTCCCCATGTCTTTCACGGGCAACTTCCACCTTTATGTCGCCACCATATATATCACGTTCTTTAATCAATACTTCAATCAAGTCGTTCAGGGTTCTCACTCTGTCATTCATTCCTCTATCCCCTCCATCACTGATATTCTCCATGAGTGTCCAAACCACACCGAACACAATAGCCTGCTTGCTCTATTTCATTGCTCCCGTAACCTGTGCTGACTGTATATGTCTCCCACTTATGACCCCTGTATCTACAGATCAGACGTTTGATCCATTGGATCATTCCTCTATCTCCTTTCCTTGGGTAGCTATTAGAGCTGCTAAACAGATACGTTCTGGTGTCATATGCCATATCAGATCGGGCCACGCGATTACATGCCCTTCTCCAAATACCGTCAATTGCTGTAGTTCAATTAAATATCTTCTACGTTTAGAGAATATCTGTTTCTTCATGTGCTCTATCACTTCCCATGCTGCACCCATGCCCGTCGAATAATCTTTTGGATAATGGTCGAAGCCTTCCGAACTTATCCATCCATAATTTATAGGGCTTTTCTTTTTGCCCATCACTTTAACAGCGACCCATATATTCCGTTCCTGTGGATTCATCCAATTCCATTTAGCTATCACTTCATCACGATTCATAACCGATCACTCTCGCATTCTTCGCAATCTTCTGCGTTACTTTCTTCCATCCGAGCATTTAACTTTTCCAGTACCTTATCAGGGAGCTTCCCGCAGGCACATCCCATCTTTCGTCCTGTAGATTTCTCTATCAGTGTGTAATGACCCATCTGTATCTTCTTCCCTTCTTATTGGAGTCCGTCACGCAATCGGTAATTCAGTTCTATTCCGCCTTTTAGCACCACTAAGTATTCGCGGCACATCTCGTTAATTCGGCTGCCTATACCCTCGTCAATCTCGCATAAGCCAGCTATTGTTTTTTCAGAGCTGATAAGGATTGGCTTACGTTCAAGGTAGCGATAATTGATGATGGCGAACATTTGCTCAATTACAAAATCCGTGGGCTCCTCCCGGCCCTTAAACAAATCGTCTATATAAAGCACGTCTGCCTGCTGCATTTTGTGTATGCGTTGCTCCAGCGTGTCCAGATTGGCTTTAATCTCGTTGAAACCCTCGACAAAAGGGAAATATAGTACCTGTGTCCCTTTGGCTAAGAGATTATTAGATATCGCCATAAGCAAATGCGTTTTACCGCACCCAGGACGTCCAAGGAGGGCGATACTGCTGTTGGGTACTCCTTGGTAGTCCAAATCCCTAACGCAGTTGTACGCCGCGTTGTAGGCTTCCACAACCGGATGCGGTCTGCCATCCTGTACAAAGTTGCCGAAAGTCTTCTTCTGAAACTCCGGTGTGATCCGGCTGGACTTCATCATCCGTTCTGCCACCCTTTCCTTTTTGCACTCGCAATCTCGCCAGTCGTCCCGGTAATCAAATGGGCCGTCTCCGGTTTTAACACGTACCAAGAACCCTTCTTCATCTTTGCATTTTTGGCAACGGTATTTATCCTTGGGTTCCGGTTCGGTTTTGGAGGTCAAGGTAAGCAAACTCGCTCTCTTTTTGATGTCCTCCAGATTGAACTCTTTCACCGCGGACTTTATGCTCTGCATATTGATTCCCCCCTGCTCTCATTTCTCTTGATTGCTGACGCGAATGTATCCCTTCCTTCATCCAGCGTTCACTAATTGATTTAAGGAACTTGACGTTCACTTTCCCGTTATCAGCAGACTCAGAAGCCTCTAACAACAGTTCTTTGCAAAATGACTCGTCGTAACCTTTTTGTCTGACCTCTTTGAAAAACTGTCTAAAGAGTTCTGGCATGACAAAGGTTCCACAGACTTTGGTGTATACATCGCCTAGAGCCATTTTTTCCGACTCATGTGTAGTAGTAGATATTTCTTTAAGATTTTCTTTAAAAGACTTTCTTTCTTGGTACCCTAATCCGGGTACTCCCCCCGTACTCTGATTAGGGTACTCCCCATACTCTGATTCGGGTACAGTACTCTTTTTAGGGTGTACTCTATTTAGGGTACTGTCATCTATTTGCCACTCACTGAAATTTTTATTGAATCCAATCTCTCGGCTGGTTGTGTAAGTTCCTTCGGCGTAAACCTTTATCACCTTCATTTCAATGAGCTTGTCTAACTCACGTTTTACTTGAGCTTTTTTTGTATCCGTCGCCTCAGCTATGAACGAGAGTGACATACCATGACTTTTCCTTTGAAACCCATAGGTGTTCCTTAAGATAGATATGATGATTCCATATTGAGTACCGTTGAATTTCCGTTTTGCTATTTCCTCAAGTATTTCATTAGTTATCCGTGTAAACGGTGCATCCAAATGACTGGACATGTAATCACCACCTACATCGCTTGTTTGTCTTGATTACCTGAGTGACACGACCATTTTTTCATGTACTCATTAACTGCCTTATCCAAAAATTGCTGCATCGGTATTCCGTGCTCTACGCAGAATAATTTCAACCTTTTGTGTTCCTGCGGATCGAGACGGTAGGGAATATTTTTTGTCTTGGTGTATTCTGCCATTATCATTCACTCCTTCAAGTCTCATTGACGTCATTATAACACGTTATCGTTTATTTTGTAACGTTATCGTTATATTTTAGTTTATACCGTTTACTTATCGCCTACTATACGTATGATAGGAATAGGTGATAAGTGATGATTAAAAGTAATTTGCCAATGCTTATGGCGGGTAAAAAAATTAGAAGTATAAACAAATTAGCTAAGGAAACTGGCGTGAGTGCCCCGGCTTTGGGTCGCCTATACGATGGGACTAACATCCGTATTGACTATTCAACTATTGAAGCACTCTGCGCCTATTTTGAAATCGGTATTGGTGATCTATTGGAGTACGTACCAGACGAGGACTAAGCCCCTCTTTGCTCTAACCGATCCATCTTTTGCTTGATGCGGTCTATCTGCCATTCGTAGTGCATGACATCTCCGTAATTGTTGTATTTTTCAGCCTCGTCCCGTTTCTCAATCGCGTGGGCGAGGTCAATCTTCAGTAGTGTGTAATCGTTTTTTGCTGCCATCTTCACTTTCCTCCAAGTCTTGTATGAGCCGTTCAATGTATTCAACCGTCTTTCGCAGGTCCTCTACTCCATTCTTCCGCTTCCATCGCCACAAGTATTTAATGCATGCACCTGTGATATAAGCTTCTAAGCCACTCAGTCCCTTTGTAGCGGTCTTTATAGCAGCAAGGCACTCTACTTCACCTTCGACTCCTACATCGTAGTGAGAAGGACGTATAGCGTCACTCATAACCCACTCTCCCTATTCAATGTGTTGTGCTCTATCTGCTCTATAAGGAAATACCGATCTATACTTACAACTCCTATAAACAACAGTACAGCAGCTAATATAGTGGTATAGGCTCTTATCATGGGGTGTTCTCCTGAGGAGTCCTAGTTGCCTTGTGAAGCAATCTCAGTCCCTCTATAGACTTCTTTAGTCTGGCTATCTCTGCATCCTTTTGTTGTATAAGGGATTGTGCTGCGACAAAATCATTGTACAAACCTCTGGAAACCTCCGCCCAGTTAAGTTCACCTACCTGTATATCTGGCTGCTGTGGTGGGTCTGGATCAAAATACGATTGGCTAATAAGAGAATCTACCATCGCATGCATGTGTTCTTTTCCCTTTTCGTATGAATTTGTTGAATTGGTTTCATAAGCGCCGCTCATCCATGCTAACAGCTTATCTGCATCTATTAAGCGTGGTTTATCTGT
>NZ_ASRY01000314.1 GCF_000520815.1 Paenibacillus maysiensis
CCATGATCTCCTTGAGATTGTGGTCCTTTTTTTGTAGTACGCCCAGCATGGGCGTCATCTCTAGGGTGAAAGTCCCGAACGGGGGCTGGCGAACGCCTACCGTTAGCCAAGGAGCAAGGGTGTCCATCGCGAGGTGGAATCTGAAGGAAGCTGGAGGCAAATGCACGAGCCAAGGTACACGAACTGGATCTGAGGAGTGGTTAGCTGGATGAGTTGCCAACACATAACGAAATCCAAAGTCGCCAAGGGCTACCTTTGTAAACTCCAGTGGCTGCGGGCAGAAAGATGACGATCTTATCTGGAGAGGCCTGCGGAATACGCGAAGTAACTTCGTAACCAGAGTCGAAAGGCTCTGTTGAATCCGCAGGAGTCAGCAGAGGCCATAGTACGTGAGTACGGGACGCCGGAAAGCGGAAGGGCCGAACCGAAAGGAGAGAGGAAACCGATGCGTTCGCACGAAGAGCAACGACAGCAGAATATCCCGAAAGGGAGCTCGCGGCAAAGGGATACGGTGAAGCTGGAAGAGTATGCCGGAGCGCCGAGTTCTTCGTCGGCACAAATCGCCCCTTCCTCTCGCGAAGACCAGAGCGACCTGCTGGAGCGAATGCTCGAAGGAGAGAACCTTCGACTCGGGTATAAGCGAGTCGTCCAGAACGGAGGAGCCCCTGGTGTGGATGGTGTAACCGTATCCGAGCTACAAGCTTACCTGAAAACACACTGGGAAACGGTGAAGTCCAAACTCCTCGAAGGAACCTACAGACCTATGCCTGTCAAACGAGTGGAAATCCCCAAACCCGGAGGCGGCGTGAGGCTGCTGGGCATCCCGACCGTAATGGACCGATTTCTCCAGCAAGCGCTTCTGCAAGTGATGAACCCGATCTTCGATCCTTATTTCTGCGGATACAGCTACGGCTTCAGACCGGGAAAACGAGCACACGACGCGGTGAAGCAAGCGCAACGTCATATCCAAATCGGCCTAAGATGGGTCGTGGATATAGACCTTGAAAAATTCTTTGACGGGGTGAATCACGATATGCTCATGGCGAGGGTCGCACGAAAAGTGACGGACAAGCGAGTCCTGAAACTCATTCGTGCCTATCTAAGCACCGGAGTGATGGTCGATTTCGATGGAGGAGCGAATACAGAGAGTCAACCGCTATATGATGGGTTCGATCGGATATTTTCATCTGGCATCGGCAAAGACGCACCTTCAGAGATTAGACCAGTGGATTCGGAGACGACTGCGAATGTGCCTATGGAAGCCAGTGGAAACGGGTGCGAACACGCATCCGTGAACTGCGGGCGCTCGGCGTCCCCGAGTGGGTTTGCTTCAAGATGGCCAACTCGCGCAGAGGCGCATGGGAAATGTCCCGGAATACGAATAATGCCCTTCCAACTTCCTACTGGGAAGCGAAGGGGCTGAAAAGTTTACTTTCTCGTTATCTGGAAATTTGTTAACCTTTTGGAACCGCCGTATGCGGACCCGCATGTACGGTGGTGTGAGAGGACGGGGGCTGGCCGCCCCCCTCCTACTCGATTAAAATCTAATTTATCTTCAGCTAGCTATAGGTTTGTTCGGTTCAGCACAGCTGATAATTTTCTGAATTACTATTCATTCTATTTGTGATATGGTGATAGATTATCAGCGCTGCGGCCCAATTTTTTGAGCAAGCCGATGAGTTGATCTCTTTCGGTTTCGCTGATTCCGCTAAAGGCGCGTTCAATCTGACGGGTGTAATCAGGGTAAATTTCGTCCATGATGCGTTGTCCCTCGTCTGTTAATTCTGCATATATAATCCGACGATCCTGGTCGCACGGGTGACGGTGCAAATAACCACGGTTTTCCAGCTTGTCAATAACATAGGTGACATTTCCGCTTTGCAGTAGCAGCTTTGCTCCAATTTGCTGGATCGGCTGCGCGCCCTTGTGATATAGAACTTCCATCACGGCGAAGGCCGTTGGGTTAAAGCCCACCGTTTTGATGCCGGCAACCGCATGTTCATTTACACTTTTGAATGACTTGCCAAACACGCTATACAAATGCATGGATTGCTGTGTCACCAGTGTTCGGTAATCTATCATCTTCATTCCGCCTTTATGTATGGATTTGGGCATCCTTTGACCGCTCGGCTCGGATGACCGGGCAACCATACCCTTGTTACTAGCATAAAGGGATTTACGTAGGGAAAACATGCGTTTTGTCACAGTAGCTGCTTTTTTAACTATTTAATTTCAAAGCTTTAAAGTAAATTTTTGAAAAATAAAGGTTTTGAATGTAAAAAAATGTTCCCGGTTGGATATATTAAAAATAGCATGAACCTAAATTACCAAATAAGGTACCACAGAGGAGATGAGGCACATGGATACAGGTTCCTTCCATTTTCAATTTCGTGATCCGCAGCAGGCTATCCAAGCCTGTGAAACATTAAAAGAAGTCGGATATTCGGCCAGCACGAACGGTGATACGGGTTTGAGTGTTCATATTGAAAACCAGGACATACTGTCTGCACTGGAGATTTGCCAAGCCTATGAAGGAGCCATGATTGAGACAGGGAATCTCACTTCCAACTCCAACTCGGGCGCAATTACGGGTCTGCAGAGAAGTGACGGCGCACAAAATCCGGGCTATAGTCCAGATGATTGGATTATTCCCGCTCACATCATCAACGAAGATTGGAGTGAAGCATATAAGAATGGTTCCTCCCAAACATATGGCAATACGATCAAGGAGCATAACGTGAGCTCTGATCAACAACCGGAGGATGAAGTGGATGGCTTTTCCGGCAGCATCCATATCTGACTTCCCATTACAGTGCCGCTCATTTTGGAATAAAAAGCTCCTTCAAAACCATTGATATCGTGGTCTTGAAGGAGCTTTACTCATAGCATTTTTTTGGGATGAGCTCGCGTTCTGTGAAATGTTAGGTGTTGCTTAGGTCATGCGTAAATAGCGGCGACAGCAGGGAATAACAATTTTCAGAAAGGAGGTCTCGACCTTGCAAAAATTAGGAGTTCACGAAAAATTAGAATTACATGAGCTGCTTACGTTTAAAACGACTTGCCTCACAAAAAGTCAAACCATGATTCCTTTGGTATCAGACACAAACTTAAAAAATATTTTGCAGCAGGATGTCAATGGCGGCACACAAGATATTCAACAGCTTAAAAATCTGCTGGTGTAATTTAAAGGAGGATTAACGTGAATTCTATTATTGAAAACATGACCGGAATGAACGGAATGACGGATCAGGTGATTGCTTCTGATTTGTTAATTGCGGCTAAAAGTGGAATTAAGAACTATGCTCTAGCGCTGACAGAGTCAACCAGCTCGGAAGTTCGAAACGTTCTTTGTGACTAATTGAGCAAAGCTGTTAATCTTCATGAACAAATCTTTAATTACATGAAGAACAATGGTTATTATAACGCTTATAATCCGGAGTAGCAAATACAAATGGATATTAAAAATGCAGACAAGGCCCTTTCTTTACCCAAAACGACTTATTCTCAAATGGGTCCTTGGATAGTTTTAGGCATTAAAAAGCACCAGTAAACCTTGAGCGGGTTTGCTGGTGCTTCTTTATTGATAAAGAAAGTCATGCTCTACATGAAGTATGGTGAAATCGGCAATCTTAAAACGGAGAACTCGATCTCAAATTCAGGAATAGGGTGATTCTCTTTATGGGTAAGTCTTCAGATCGTATGCAAAAAGATCAAAAATTAAAATGGTGGCAGCTTAGCTTGTTAGGGGTTGCAGGTACTATTGGAACAGGATATTTCCTCGGGTCCGGCTTAGCGATTTCCATTGGTGGCCCAGCTGTGCTGATTACATACTTTTTGGCAGCGGTTGGAACGTATGTCGTGTTTGATGCCCTTTCACGTATGACAGCAGATCATCCAGAGCAGGGTTCTTTCCGTTCCTATGCCCAAAAAGCATTTGGAAATTGGGCAGGCTTCGGCAGTGGTTGGGTATATTGGTTCTCGGAGCTGCTTATTAATGGGAGCCAACTAACCGCACTGTCTATATTTTCACGCTTTTGGTTCCCTGGGGTACCGATGTGGATATTTGCGGCAGGCTTTGGGATCTTAGGGCTTGTGATTGTTTTTTTTGGCAATAAGGGTTTTGATCGTGTTGAAAATGTACTGGCCATCATTAAGATAGCGGCTATTGTTATGTTTCTGGTCTTAGCGGTTGCTCTTTTGGCAGGCTGGATTGGAGGAGGAAAATATAATCCGAAGTTCCCCATCAGTTACAAAGACTTTTTCCCAACCGGTGGCATGGGATTATGGTCATCTTTTATTTTTGCCTTTTATGCATACGGAGGTATTGAAGTGCTCGGAATTATGTCTAACCGACTTCAAAATCCAGAGGAAGCACCCAAAGCTGGAAAAGTGATGCTGATTACGCTGGCTGCGGTGTATGTGCTTTCTATTGGGCTGGCTGTGTCTATGGTACCATTAAGTGCCTTTAATCCGAAGGAAAGTCCTTTTGTGCTTGCGCTCAGCAGCGACCATCTGGCCTTTATGCCTCATTTATTTAACGGAGTGCTTATTATTGCAGGGTTCTCAACGATGACAGCATCTCTATACGCAGAGACTTCTATGATGATTACCCTTGCACAGGAAGGAGATGCGCCCACACTGTTTTCACGGAAGTGGAAGAACAAATATCCTCTTTATGCACTTAGTTTGATCTCCATTGGATTAATCGCAGCAATCGTGTTGTCGTTGCTGTTGCCGGGAAAAGTATATGAATATATCACAACTGCAGCGGGTTTAATGCTGTTGTATAACTGGTGCTTTATTTTGCTATCTTCAGGCAAGTTACTGGAGTCGAGCAAATCAAGTAACGCTAAGCGCTGGATCGGATTACTGTTGATAGCTATTGCCGTGGTCGGATCTTTTTTTCATAAACTTAGCCGCCCAGGTTTTTATATCAGCTTACTGCTTGTCTTGTTGATTGCGGTATGTGACTTCATTGTACAACGGGTTCGTCGAAAGCATACGAACGCTTCCAAGTAATCATGTCAAAGCCGAGGTATTAGTGGAAAAATAGTAATTGCAATGCCTGTACACCAAAATAAAAGCCAAAACCAATAAGAGATAATCCGGATAGCCATGAGATGGCCTTAAGTATACCAGCTTTTAGAAAACTACGGAAAATACTTGAAGCTGCAGCCATGGTCACATCCCAGAGCAGTACGCCTAATATAATGGCTCCGCTATAGATCAATAGCTGTTGTACTGGATATGTATTAGCGACGTTTGCCAGTATTGATCCGTAAATGCCAAGCCAGAAAAGGATGGAAAGAGGATTAAATAATGACATTAGGAAGCCCGACACAAATGAGTTAGTTAATGTATTACCACTTCCCCTTAATTCGGATTCTGAAATCACACCTGCATTTTTAATGCTTTCAATACCTGTATACACAAGTACGAAAAAACCAAACATCCATAAAAAAGCTTTGACAAACGGGGCATTAAGAAGGTGGATCATTCCCAAATAGACTAGCAGCATATAAATTATATCTGCGGTTATTGCACCAAGCCCGATAAACCAGGCGTGCCAAAAACCATTCTTAATACCTCGATCCAACTGTGCGGCATTGATCGGTCCGATGGGGGCCGAAAGTGACAGACCAAGAAAAACATATCCGATAATTGTATTAATGCTGTTTTTCCCCCTTAAGTATTTATTGGATGTTATGTTTTTGTCTATTTTAGTTTATTCGGACAAACCCATTTGTAAGACCATTTTTTTGTGCGTATATTGTAGGAGTAGTAGTCACAGCGTACCCATTCGGAAACGGGTTAACCAATCTCATTTCACCGATAGGTGGAGTTCTGCTGGCGGGATTGGCCATTGCCCGGATCAGCTTTGGACAGTGGCTGAAGGTAATCTTCAAGCTATTCCCCATCCTGTGGTTAGTTGCTGCTATTTCGGCTGCGGTGGGTATCTAATAAATCAAGTGAGAGCCCCTATCTTTTTAGAGACAAGGTTTTTTTGTTCACTTCTTTCCCTGTATGGTGCATAAGTTTGCGGGGAAAATGAATAATATGGATAGCATTTTCCTAAGGAGGAAATAAACTTGATGCTTGCTGATAATAGATTACTCATTGCTGCTCTAGGCGGTGTGAATGAAATCGGGAAAAACATGTATTTCATCCAATGCGATCAGGATATTGTCGTAATCGATTGTGGTTCTAAGTTTCCTGATGAAAATTTGCCTGGGATTGATCTCATTGTACCGGATGTCACCTATCTGCTGGAAAATCAGGATAAAGTCAGAGCGCTCATTGTGACCCATGGGCATGAGGATCACATCGGAGGTATTCCTTATCTGCTGAAGCAGATCAATATTCCCATATTTGGGACAAAGCTCACCATCGAATTGATTAAGATTAAGCTAAAGGAGCATAACCTTTTACGTGATGCCGAGCTTCATCTTATAGATGCGAATTCAACCATCGATATAGGCACGATCCAGGCATCCTTTTTCACCACCGTCCACAGCATCCCTGATTGCCTGGGCATCTTTTTTCAGACACCGGAAGGAAATGTGGTTCATACCGGGGATTTCAAATTCGATATGTCTCCCGTCAGTGGACCTTTTCCGGATCTTCATCGAATGGCGGAAATCGGAAAGAAAGGGGTCAAAGTGCTTCTCTCCGAAAGTACAAACGCGGAAAGACCGGGATTTACTCCTTCAGAACGTTTGGTTGGCGGGCATATTCTGGATGCATTCGCCAGAGCAAAGCAGCAGGTATTTATCTCCACGTTTGCTTCCAATGTGAACCGTGTCCAGCAAGTCATTGAAGCAGCAGTAGAAACAGGCCGAAAACTGGTTTTACTCGGACGCAGCATGGTAAATGTGGTATCGGTGGCTAAGGAGCTGGGCTTCTTGCACATGCCTGAGGACTTGTTGATTGAGCCGGGAGAAACAGAGCGGTTTCCCGCAGAGGAAATCGCAGTTTTATGTACAGGAAGTCAGGGCGAGCCAATGGCCGCACTGTCCCGTCTAGCCAATTCCTTGCATCCCAAAATTGAAATTTTGCCCGGTGATACTGTAATCATAGCCGCGGGAGCTATACCCGGGAATGAGCGGAATCTTTCCCAGGTGATTGACAATTTGTATGTACTGGGTGCACAGGTTATTTATGGATCGGGCAGCGCCACAGGGATGCACGTATCCGGTCATGGCAGTCAGGAAGAGTTAAAATTAATGATGACCCTGATGAAACCCCAGTATTTGATTCCCATACATGGTGAATTCAGAATGCTGTATCAGCATCGTCAGCTAGCAGAGTCTGTGGGGATTCCGATGGAGAATGTATTTATCGTCCATAACGGTGACACTATTCAAATCGAAGAGGGAAGGGCATCCCTGGGACCCAAAGTACCATCCGGCAATAGTCTGGTAGACGGGCTGGTAACCGGTGACGTAGGTAATATTGTACTGCGAGATCGTAAAAAGCTTTCTTCAGACGGAATGCTGATTATTGTGATGACGTTGAGTAAGAACGAGAAGCAAATGCTCGCAACGCCAGAGGTTATATCAAGGGGCTTTGTATATGTTAAGGATTCCGAGGAGCTCATGAATCAGATCCACGACACGATCATGTCCACAGTGAACGAGTTAACAGAAATCGAAATGAGTCAGTGGGGTCTGATTAAGCAGATGTTAAAAGATGATGTTGGCCGGTTTATTTACAGCCAGACGAAGAGAAGACCCATGATTTTACCTATCATTATTGAGGTTTAAGAAAATGGCATGGATTTTGGTCGTTACGCTATTAATCAAAAAAGACTTAAATCAGTCATTTAACTGATTTAAGTCTTTTTCATTTCCCTTTCCTACCTCCCCAAAGAAACGAGAATGCAGTGGCGATATGCAGCGAAGCGGAGGATTTGAATCTGGAGAAGCGACAGCGTTCGCCTTTGCCACGGGATTCTTACCCTTAAATGTTTTATATAATCAAAAAGAATCCCGTGGCAACAGCGATCGTAAGATCAAAGCCTACGCGTAGCGTCTCCACACTCCTAAAGCATTTCGTTTAAAGCCGCCTGTGTTCCCGCCGTATGCCCCGTGGTAAACGCCGCCGTAATATTATAGCCGCCCGTATACCCGTGAATATCCAAAATCTCGCCGCAAAAAAACAATCCCGGCATCAGCTTGGACTCCATTGTTTTCGGATTGATTTCCTTCAAATTCACACCGCCTCCAGTAACGAACGCCTCCTTCAGAGAGAGCGTACCGTTCACGCGGATCGGAAATGCCTTGATTCGATGGGCTAACTCCTGCCATTGCTGCTTCGGAATATGATCGTACGTCAAATCCTCACGCAGCTCGGTTTGCTGGAGCAGCAGTGGAATCAGGCGTTCCGGCAAATAAGGCTTGAGCACGTTTTTAATCGCTTTTTTGGCATCGGCTGCCGCCAGCTCCAGTGTTTCGCGGTAGACTTCATCAGCATGCTTATGAGGCTGCAAATCCAGAGTCAGCAGTACCGTGCTGGTCTTGTCCTTTTTCATCCCTTTCACGACAAACTGACTGCATCGCAAGGCGGAGGGACCCGACAGGCCAAAGTGTGTAAAAATCATGTCCCCTTCGTGGGTGATTACCTTCTTTTGCTTCGCATTCCACACGGTCAGGCTGATGTCGCGCAAGGATAGACCTTGTAGCTCCTTCGTCTGGATAAACGTGTCACCTGACGTTAATGGAACCTCTGTTGGATACAACTCGGTAATCGTATGTCCTGCTTGCTCGGCCCATGCGTAGCCGTCACCTTCCGAGCCTGTATGCGGAACAGATTTGCCGCCGACTGCGACAATAACGTTGCGGCTGCGAAGGGTTTCACCGGAACGCAGTCTTACCCCGGCAGTGTGGCCTTCTTTGTAAAGAACCTCCTGTACGGGACTTCCTGTCCGAATGTCCACTCCTTGAGAACGAACCTTGTTTACCAAAGCATCGACAACCGTTTTGGCCTTATCCGTCACGGGAAACATACGCCCATTGTCTTCTTCCTTTAAGGCTATTCCCAGTTGTTCAAAAAAGGCAATGATGTCCCGGTTGCCAAAGGCCGCAAGCGCACTGTGCAGAAAACGCCCATTGCCGGGGATGTGCCGGATCAGCTCGTCCAGCTCTTTTGCATTCGTGACGTTGCAGCGCCCCCCACCGGAAATACCCAGCTTTCGTCCGAGTTTATTTCCTTTTTCCAGTAAAAGCACCTTGGCGCCCTCACCGCTGGCTGCCGCAGCGGCCATTAATCCGGCTGAGCCGCCTCCGATCACAATAACGTCGTATGTCATGAACCTCTTCCTTTTTGTAGAAAATTTTTCGAAAACCCAAAATGGAGTAACAGGATTTTCTTCATATCGTAATACCGTTATCTTAGATACACATTATCGCGGTATTTTTGTATAAAGATATAGAAAGTCATCATCTCGATTTCCAGAAAGTACGTAAAGCCGTCATCTTCATATCTATCTGGTGTTTCGCAGATTTTGTCGTTCTATACCGGGATTTTAACACATATATTGTAATATATTGTAGCCTGTGCTTTAATTCAACTAACAGCGTCAAGGAAAGATGATGAGGGGGAGAAGTCCTTGTTAATTGCGTTGAAGGAAAGTGTGCTTCAAGTTCTCCTTGCCGTGATGTCGGCGGGTTTTTTCTCTATATTAACGGATTGTGGGGATAAGAAAAAGGTTTGGGGTAGCAATCTGCTTCCCGGATCTAATCAAGGGATCCTTTACTTGTGTTGCGTGCCGGCCATATTGCTATGTTCACTCTTTCAATATCAGTCTTCTTTTGGCCTTCCTTCCAACCTGGGAATTATCCCCCTCGCTGTTGGCATCATGTACGGCAGACGGCGCACTGCACTTGTTCTTGCCGCTTCTGCGCTGGTCAGTGTTTTGATTATAGCCGAGTCTACGGCAATGTCGCCAATGTATGTGGGTACGAGTTATATTCTTTTTCCTTTTATGCTGCTGCACGTCAAGTTCTTTCAAAAAGGAACATTATTGGACAAAAAACTTCTGATCTCTGCCTATGTTGCGGCTGATATGCTGCTTAAGGCGTTATTCCCGCTATTGTGGGGCAAACAGGATAACTGGGTATACATTCCTGATCAACTTACGACGCTGTGGAATATTGCAGCAGGTGTACTGGCAAGCTTTATGGTCGTCAGTCTGATGCAAAATGCCTTTGAAAAGATAGCGTTACGGCGGGATGTGACTGAGTTTACGAGCAAATATTTAATTGAAGCCGATAAGCTGCGTCAAGTTATGGAGCTGATGCCGTTAGCCCTGGTCACTCTGGACAGCGAAGAACGGGTTATACATATGAACAAAGCGATGCTGGAACTCTATCGGGACGTCGATCCGTTTATTACGCTGCCTGAGGTGGTGGGTCGTCCTTTGACATCGCTGTTTGGTTTAGGCACTGCACCCGTGGTCAATGAGCGGGTTGCGAGGGCTCTTGAAGGAGAGGCAGGTGCTGATTTTATAAATGTGCCTCCCAAAGTGTTTTTCTCAAGCTTCCTTCCCATTCGTGATAAACATGTAAGTAAAACGACTGGTGTCATTATCGCCTTGCAGGACATTACAGAGCTGGAGACGCTGCGCAGCGAGCTGGGTAATTTCGAGAGGCTTAGTCTGGTCGGACAGATGGCAGCGGGCATTACTCATGAAATACGCAATCCGATGGCGGTTGTGCGCGGTTTTTTACAGCTCATCCGCGAAAAGAGTCCCGAATCCCTCGGACATTACTATCGCATTGTGATGGAGGAGCTGGATCGGGCGAACGGAATTATTAACGATTTCCTGTCACTTGCCCAGAACCGAATTGTTGAGAAGGAGCAATGCCATCTTCATGACATTATTCGTGAACTCACTCCTCTATTGTGGGCAGATGCCAACCTGAGAGGGCAGACGATTGAGCTGAAGCTGGAGGAGCATATCACCATGCTACATTTGAACCCTAAGGAAATGAAGCAATTGCTGCTTAATCTGTCGCGTAATGCGATGGAGGCTATGGGGGATAAAGGCGTGCTGACGATTTCGACTCATGAAGAGGGGGATTTTGTGGAGTTGGAAGTGAAGGATACGGGTCCAGGCATTCCGCAAAATCAGCTTGAAAAGCTGTTCCAGCCTTTTTACACGACCAAAACGAAAGGCACAGGTCTGGGCCTGGCCTTATGCCAAAATATTGTGGAGCGTCACCACGGCACCATTGCCGTCGATTCGGTGGAAGGAATGGGAACGCAGTTTAGAGTTCGATTGCGCAGAACCATTCCAGCTTACAGGGATCATTCTGAATCACCTTCCATAAATTCCATACAGAAATAATTGTACAAATATATATCCGGATTTTTGCAAATTACATGAAAAAGATTGTATAATAAAGATTAGATGTCCATGTCTTTAATACGGCAGAGGATGAAATTAAGCAACGTACTATACATGATTTTTCGAAAAGGAGTGAACGAATATGTCGATGTCTTTTGATCAATATATGAGAGATTCTGTTCAGCCGATGCGCGATGAACTGACAAGTCTCGGAATTCAGGAGTTGCGTACTCTGGAAGATGTGGAGGCCAAGCTGCCTGATGCCAAAGGTACAGTGCTGGTCGTTGTGAACTCGGTATGCGGTTGTGCCGCAGGTCAATGCCGTCCGGGTGTAGCCGAAGCGCTGAAGCATGATATTACACCGGATCACCTGTACACGGTTTTTGCTGGTCAGGATAAGGAAGCAACGGCGAAGGCACGCGAATTTTTCGCACCGTATCCGCCATCTTCTCCTTCGATCGCGCTGTTGAAGGACGGCGAACTGGTTCACTTCATCGAGCGTCATCAGGTGGAGGACCGTTCGGCAGATCAAATCGCTGCTGATTTGACCAGTGCATTTGACCGTTTTTGCCGGTAAAACTGCTCAAGCTATGCCCCCGCATTTTTCGCTTGCGAAACTTGCCGGGGCTTTTGCATGTTGGCTTGTGAAGGAAATTCCTAAAAAAGAGGTGCTTATCTGATGAGTTTGCAGGAACAGATTATTGCTGAATTGGGAGTACAACCTACCATTAACGTAGAGGCTGAGGTCCGCAAGCGTGTGGATTTCCTCAAGACGTATGTTACGAAAACGGGGAGCAAGGGTCTGCTGATCGCCATCAGCGGCGGGATCGACAGTGCCGTAGCGGCTGCCTTGTGCAAGCAGGCTACGGATGAGCTGACGCAGGAGCAAGGCGAAGAGTACAAAACGCTTGGAGTATTCCAGCCGTATGGCAAACAGGAAGATATCGAGCACAGCTACGCAGTAGCCAAAGCGTTCAACCTGAAATTTGCCGGGGAAACGAACATTCAGGAAGCGGTGGATACGATTGCTGTGGAAGTAGAGCGTTCGTTAAAGGATATTGGTCTTGAGCGTTCCATGACTCCGCAGGTGATAGGGAATGTGAAGGCCAGAACACGTATGGTGGTTCAGTATGCGCTCGCCAATGAGCTGAATCTGCTCGTTGTGGGGACGGATCATGCCTCGGAAGCCATCACAGGCTTTTATACCAAATGGGGTGATGGTGCGGTCGACATTACGCCGCTCAGCACGCTGAACAAACGTCAGGTGCGTCTGCTGGCGAGCTACCTGGGAGTTCCGCAGGCCATTTTGGACAAAGCGCCTACAGCGGGATTGTGGGAAGGCCAGACGGATGAAAAAGAACTGGGTATCTCTTACGAAGCGAACAGCGACTATCTGGAAGGCAAGGATATTGACCCGGCGGCACGTGAAAAGCTGGAAAGCTTCTTCACACGCACAGCGCATAAGCGGACAAGCATTCCAGGCATTTAAACAACGAACAATTATGGAATTGTAAAATAAATAATGCGGCGATCCGCCCGGCGGATCGCCGTTTATTTTGGAGACAGGTTGTAGCTTAATTAGTGATCCATTCAATAAAGCGGCGGGTTTCGGTAATCGCCTGATCCAGTGGAAGACTGCTTCCCTTGAACGGATGAACGGTATTAAAAGTATGATTGCCCCCTTGAATTTGCACCCATTCAATATCAGGACGAACCGAGGTAAGCAGGGCAGAGCCTTCACGCAGGCGTTTGGAATCATCGGTACCCTGAATGAGTACGGCAGGCAGTTGGCTGTCTTTAAGCCTGTCCACGATGGCAAAGCGCTGGCGATTCTGTTCCATATCTTCCAAAATAACAAGGTCCAGCGGAAGCTGCTGTCCGGTTCTGGCGTTTTGCACGTAGCTGCGTCCCTTGGTCCGCATTTCTTCTTTTTGTGGCAAGGTGAACAGGTCCAGGTCAGTTACGCCATTCCATGAAATGACGCCGGATATCTCGCCAGGATGATCCAGACCGTATATGAAGCAGCTTCCCGCACCTCGACTGTGTCCTAACAGAAACAACGGCAGCTCTCTGAACTCGTGGCGTGCTCGCAGATTTGTCAGCAATACGTCCAAGTCCTCTTGTTCCCGGCTGTAGGTGTTCCGAGCGAACTTTTCCAGCTCGGTAAAATTCGTCAGATCCTCACCTATGCCATTATGTGAAAAGTTGAAGGTTACGACATGGTTGTCCACGCACAATGCTTCCGCTATATAGGGGAACATGCCCCAATCCTTGAAGCCCTTATAGCCATGAGCGATGACGAGCAAGCTTTTGGCTGTATTTTTGGCGGGAAACCAGGAAGCCCGGATTACCGCATCTGTTCCTGCTTCCGTACCTGCTTCAATAACGAGTGATTCTGACATCCTATCCTTCCTTTCTACGGGGATTTTAAATGGGCATATAAGCTAAATCAACATTTGCATATAGCCTCTCTTATTTTAACATATTTTGGTGCTGCTTTTAAGGCTTTGTGACTCGCCATGTTGTGGACACGCTGTTACAATAGGTGCAGTAAAGTATAAAAGGACGGGGAATACCTAATGATCTACGGAATTGGACATGATGTGCTGGAAATAAGCCGGATGGCTGACATATTGGCAGGCAAGCATGCAGATGCTTTTTTAAACCGGGTCTTGACCCCGGCGGAACGCGACCTTGCTGTGGAGCGAAAGGGCAGGCTGGTGGAGTTTGTAGCAGGGCGCTTTGCCGCGAAGGAAGCGATAACGAAAGCCTTTGGCTGCGGAATCGGGCAGATGATCGGGTTCGGCGATATGGATATTTTACCGGAGCCTGGGGGCAAGCCAGCGGTTTATTTATCTGCCCCTGCGTGGGATAGACTGGGGCTGCCGGGTACGGGGGGCTCGGATTACAGCATTCACTTGAGTATTACACATCAACCTAACATTGCCTCTGCTTTTGTAATTGTTGAATATAAGGAGACGTGATGTGATGACTACCCATACATTGGAACAAAAACGTTATTTCAGCTTCGAGCTGCTGAATTGGTATACACGAAGCAAGCGGGATTTGCCGTGGCGCCGCCATCGGAATCCTTTTTACATCTGGATTTCAGAAATTATGCTCCAGCAGACGCGTGTTGATACGGTGATTCCGTATTTTAACCGCTTTATTGCACGCTTTCCGACGATTGAGGCGCTGGCGGAAGCGCCCGAGGAGGATGTGCTGAAGCTATGGGAAGGGCTAGGTTATTATTCACGGGCCCGGAATTTGCAAACGGCAGCGAAACAAGTGGTTGAGCTTCACGGCGGGGAAGTGCCGGATGATACGCAGGCTGTCGCCGCTCTGAAAGGCGTAGGCCCATATACGACGGGAGCGATTATGAGCATTGCCTTCAATCGACCGGAGCCTGCTGTGGATGGGAATGTGATGAGGGTGCTGTCGCGCTATTTCCTGATTGAAGAGGATATCATGAAGGGCAGCACGCGAGCACATATGGAAAGTCTGGTGCGGGAGCTGATCCCCGAAGGGAGAGCCTCCGACTTCAATCAGGCGTTGATGGAGCTGGGTGCGCTGGTCTGCACGCCGAAGTCGCCCCAGTGCCTGACCTGCCCGGTCATGGAGCATTGCTCGGGCCGATTGGCAGGCCGCGAGGAGACGCTGCCGGTCAAGACCAAGGCGAAGC